>CATYZV010000193.1 GCA_958415865.1 uncultured Selenomonadaceae bacterium | reverse complement strand
ATATCAATAAAAAACTTTGTATAAATATAAGCCGTTTGCCGGTGCCATCCTGCCCGCCAAAGCCCTATCCTTAGCCGCCAGAATTTTGGGCATATCCTCGGCTGATGCCCTGCCCAGTCCCACAGAGATAATAAGCCCCATGATGTTGCGCACCATGTGGTATAAAAAACCGCTGCCCCAGAATTTAAACACGTACATATCATTTTCCTGCGTACAGGAGGCTTCATATATTTCACGGACAGGGCTGGTATCGCTGCCGCCGACTGAACGGAAAGACGAAAAATCATGCTCACCTTTAAGGTATTTAAGTGCTGAACGCATCGCCGCTAAATCCAATTTCTTGTGCACCTGCCAGCAGTAGCGGGCTGTAAAGGGATCGGGCAGAGCGCACTGCTTTACTTTATAAATATATATCTTTGACTTTACGCTGTGCAATGCGCTGAAATCGCGGCCTGCTTCTTTCGCATCGAGCAAAACGATATCATCTGGCAGCAGCCGATTGCCTGCATAGACGACTTTATCCACCGGTATAGTACCGTCGGTGAAAAAATTGACCACTTGGCAGCAGGCGTGCACACCGGCATCCGTCCTGCCTGCCGCCGCCAGCTCGATGCTGTCGCCGAACAATTTATGCAGTGCGCCTTCCAGCACATTCTGCACGGCTACGACCTTGTTCTGCCGCTGAAATCCGTGATATGCCGTGCCATCGTAGGCAAGTGTAATACAGATATTGCGCCTGCGCCGCTTCATCATCTCTTTATGTTCAGATTTCATCTACTCATTTACTCCGTCAAATAGAAAACAGCACTGCACCCGGCAGGCAGAATTTCACAGCCGCCAAAATGCACAGCAAAACGATAAATAAAGCCGCGGCAATGTAATCATCGCGCTTAAATTCCAATTTTTTCAAGCGTGTCCTGCCTTCGCCGCCATGGTAGCATCTCGCCTCCATAGCCATAGCCAGCTCATCAGCGCGGCGGAAAGCACTGATGAACAGCGGTATCAAGATAGGCATCACAGCTTTCATCCGCGCAAAAATACTGCCGGTAGCAAAATCCGCGCCGCGCGACTTCTGTGCCTTCATGATCTTGTCCGTTTCTTCCAGCAGTGTCGGGATAAAGCGCAGTGCAATCGTCATCATCATTGCCAGCTCATGCGCGGGCACGCCGATTTTCTTCAGCGGCTTCATGAGATTTTCCAGCGCGTCCGACATCACCAGCGGCGGTGTCGTAAACGTCAAAAGCGAAGCGGCAAACATCAGCAAAAAAAGCCTGAGGCAGATGAATGTACCGTTGGCAAGCCCTTCCCAAGTGATTTCAAATATGCCTATACGGGCGATGACCGTGCCGCTCGCAGAAAACAGATGCAGCACGAAAGTAAAGGCAATGATCCATATCAGAGGCTTTATAGAACTGAAGAACATCTTGAGCGGAATTTTCGATATAACCATGAGCACCAGCACAAATGCAGACCATATCACGTAATCCAGCTGCGTATCAAATACGAATATGCCGATGATGAGTGCCAGCAGGCTGATTATCTTACAGCGTGCATCCAGCTTGTGCAATGGAGAATCCGCCGGAAAATACTGCCCTATTTTTATATCTGTCAGCATTTTATCCCCCGCTTTCTAAGTGCTCTGCAAATAGTGTCGAGTGCTTCAGCCTTCGTCAGTGCCGAAGTATCGACATCTATGCCCTTCTGCTTGATCGCTTTCAGCATCTGCATGACCTCCGGTTCCAATAGACCGGCATTCGAGATTATTTCTTCATGAGCAAACACACGGCGCGGCTCATCGCAGAGCATTAGCTTTCCATGATTCAGCACTGCCGCTTTCTGTGCCAAAAAAGCGATATCATCCATATTATGCGACACCATTATGACGGTCGTACGCTCTTTTTTATGAAGCATTTTTATCTTATTTAACAAACTGCGCTTCAATCTGGGGTCAAGCCCTGCCGTCGGTTCATCGAGCACTAGGTACTTAGGCTTTAAAGCGATGATGCCGGCAATGGCAGCTCGGCGCATCTGACCGCCGCTCAGCTGAAACGGCGATTTATTTTTATATTCCTTATAATCCAATTCGACAAAGTCCATCGCCTCTTTGACCCGTTCTTCTACCTCTGCTTCACCTAAGCCGAAGTTGCGCGGGCCGAATGCGATATCAGCATATACCGTCTCTTCAAACAGCTGCTGCTCAGGATATTGAAACACCAGCCCCACTTTGCGCCGCGCAGCCAATGCCGCTTTATCCTTTTTATTGTTGACATCTATCCCGTCGACCAGCACCTGCCCTGAATCCGGTGCCAATAAGCCGTTCAAATGCTGCATCAGAGTCGACTTGCCCGACCCTGTATGACCGGCGATAGCCACGAAGGAACCGTCCTCAATCGTCAGGCTCACATCATGCAGAGCGATTTTCTCATACGGCGTATTCTTCATATACGTATGCGTTATATTTCTTATCTCTATCGGCATAATTTCTTCATCACCACATAAACTAATCTGCTAATACACATGATCATTTCACCAAACTGCCCAATGCCGCGGCAAGCTGTTCAGACGTGAATACATCTTCGCTCAAACGCACACCGCGCTCACGCAGGCTCGCTGCCGTCTCTACGGCAAGCGGCACTTCCAGCCCCAATTTCTGCAATTCCTTTCGACGTGCAAAAATCTTCTTAGGACTGCCGTCATCCACTATTTTGCCTTTATCCATCACGATGATTCTATCGGCCTTGGCTGCTTCCTCCATAAAATGAGTTATGATGATGATCGTCATCTTGTACTTTTCATGCAGCTCCTGCAAGGCATTCATCACCGCAATGCGTCCCTGAGGGTCCAGCATGGCAGTAGGCTCATCGAGCACAATGCAGTTTGTCCGCATGGCGATAGCTCCGGCTATAGCCGTCAGCTGCTTTTGGCCGCCGGACAAAAGATGCGGTGCCATATGGCGCAGATGCTCTATGTGCAATGACTTTAATGCAAATTCCACGCGCTCGCGTATTTCCTCGCGCGGCAGTCCCATATTTTCCGGACCGAAAGCCACATCATCTTCTACAATCGTCGCGATGATCTGATTGTCGGGATTTTGAAATACCATGCTGACCTTCTGGCGCACTTTCCAAATCTCAGCACTGTCATCGACCTTTATACCGTCGACATAACAGCAGCCTTCCGTCGGCAGCAAAAGCCCGTTTAAATGCTTTGCCAAAGTCGATTTGCCGGAGCCGTTGACACCGATCACAGCGACAAAAGACCCCTTATCGATTTTTAAATTTATATCATCGAGAGCCTTAAAATCCTCTTCTTTATCATCAGCCGCACTAAATACGTGCGACAAATGTTCAACTTCTATGAAAGCCAATTTCCATCACCTTTCGCTAAATAAAAATAACTGCATAAAAAAATAAGAACTGCAAACATACAGTTCTTATTATACTAACTATCTATTGTTAACACAATCGCCTTATCAGGTAAACGAAAAAATTCATCTATAAAAACAGCATCAGCCGATTTTTTCGCTTGCTTGATAAGGCGGTCAACTGACCGCCCAGATATCAAAATTCTGTTGAGAATTATTTGACGAGCTCGAGCAGAGCCATCGGAGCAGCATCGCCGCGGCGGTTGCCCAATTTGAGGATGCGGGTGTAGCCACCGTTGCGTTCCTGATATTTAGGCGCGATTTCATCGAACAGCTTCTTAACTGTATCTTCATCAACGAGATCAGCAATAGCCTGACGACGAGCACTCAGATCACCGCGCTTAGCCAAAGTGATCAGCTTTTCAGCGAGACCGCTGATTTCTTTAGCCTTAGCTTCGGTAGTTTCAATGCGTTCATTTTTAAAAAGGGCAACAAGCACGCTGCGGAACAAAGCCTTGCGCGCGCTGGAGTTGCGACCTAATTTACTGTAGCCCATTTAGCAGCCTGTCCTTTCGTGAATTATTTTAGTTCTCTCTATCAGCGAGATGCAGTCCCAATTCCTGCAGCTTCTTCTTAACTTCTTCAAGAGATTTGCGGCCGAGGTTTCTAACCTTGATCATGTCGTCTTCAGTCTTCTGCATCAGATCGGCAACGGTATTTATCTCAGCTCTCTTGAGACAGTTGTAGGAGCGTACAGACAGATCGAGATCTTCAATTGTCATCTCCATCACTTTAGAGGTCTTGTCTTCTTCCGTATCGTTGAAAATACCTTCATCAGCAGGTATTTCTTCGACAGAACCGCCCATGTTCTGGAAGAGGCGCAGATGCGTGATCAGTATGCTGGCTGATTTGCTGACTGCTTCTTCCGG
>CATYZV010000192.1 GCA_958415865.1 uncultured Selenomonadaceae bacterium | reverse complement strand
GTATAATAATATTATATGAAAGAAATTTATACATAGTGAGGTGAACATATGATATCATTCGATAATATAAGCAACATACTAGCTGACGATTTAAAACTCATGATTAAAAAGAACAGCCGTTTGTCCATAGCTGCTGCCTGTTTTTCCATCTACGCTTATCAGGAGCTGAAAAAGCAGCTCGACAGCATTAAAGAACTGCGGTTTATTTTCACTTCGCCTACTTTCATCAAAGAAAAAGCACCTAAGGAAAAGCGGGAATTCTACATTCCGCGCCTGTCGCGCGAGCGCAGCCTGCACGGTTCCGAATTTGAAGTGAAGCTGCGCAATGAGCTGACGCAGAAGGCCATCGCCAAAGAGTGTGCCGACTGGATAAGGCAAAAAGCAGTCTTTAAGTCTAATGCTACTAATAAAGATATGTACGGCTTTATAAATGTAGAAAACAACAGCGATACTTTCACTTATATGCCGATAAAGGGCTTTACAACGGCGGATATCGGCAGCGAGCCCGACGACAGCCTGTTCACGCTAGTAAACAAAATTGGATCGCCCATGAGCCGGCAGTATCTGCAAACGTTTGATTCCATCTGGAACAACAAGCAGGCCATGCAGGACGTAACAGATATAGTCATCGAAAATATCAGCAGTGCCTACAGAGAAAATTCGCCTGATTTCATCTACTTTTTCGCGCTATACAATATCTTCAGCGAATTTCTCGAAGACATCTCCGAAGACATCTTGCCCAATGAAGCAACCGGCTTTAAAAACAGTGCCGTCTGGCATATGCTTTACGATTTCCAAAAAGATGCCGTGCTAGCCATCATCAGCAAATTGGAAGAATACAACGGCTGCATTCTCGCCGACAGCGTAGGCCTCGGCAAAACCTTTACCGCCCTAGCGGTAATCAAATACTATGAAAACAGGAACCGCACTGTATTGGTGCTCTGCCCCAAGAAATTATCCCAAAACTGGAACACCTACAAGGGCAATTACATCAACAACCCGCTGGCAGCCGACCGCCTGCGCTACGATGTGCTGTACCACACGGATCTATCCAAAGACGGTGGCATATCCAACGGCATCGACCTCGATTACCTGCAGTGGAACAATTACGACCTCGTCGTCATCGACGAAAGCCACAACTTCCGCAACGGCGGCAAAATCTACGGCGACGACCAGCGCGAAAACCGCTACTTAAAGCTGCTAAACAAAGTCATCCGCAGCGGCGTGCAAACAAAAGTGCTGATGCTTTCGGCTACTCCCGTCAATAATCGCTTCACCGATTTGAAAAACCAGCTGGCACTAGCCTATGAAGGCAAACCTGAGCTGCTCGATAAAAAACTGCACACCCGCAAAAATATCGAAGACATCTTCCGCAGTGCCCAAAAAGCCTTCAACACCTGGAGCAAATACCCGCCGCAGGAGAGGACGACTGAAAAACTGCTCAAGATGCTCGACTTCGATTTCTTTAAGCTGCTCGACAGCGTTACCATAGCCCGCTCGCGCCGCCATATAGAAAAATACTACAACAGTGCCGAAGTCGGTCGTTTCCCGCACCGCCTCAAGCCGCTATCTTATAGACCGCCGCTGACAGACTTGAGCCGTGCCGTCAATTACAAGGAAATATACGACATCCTCCATTCGCTCAATCTATCTGTTTACACGCCGTCCAAGTACATCCTTCCTTCCAAGATGGGAAAGTACTTCAACAAGGAGCAGCAAAAAACACTCAACCTTACCCAGAGCGGCCGCGAAGAAGGCATACGCCGCCTGATGAGTATCAACCTGCTCAAGCGCCTGGAAAGCTCCGTCCACGCTTTTTCCTTGACGCTGAACAGAATATATGATTCAATTCAGGAGAAGCTCAAAATCATCCGGCAGTATCAGCACAACAAAAACAAAGCCCTCGTCATATGCGACGTGAAGCAAATCGACTTTGACGAAGACGATATGAACATCGATATCCTGTCCATCAGCAAAAATTTAAAAATCGACTTGCAGGATATGGATTACAAATCATGGGAACGGGAACTCGCCGCCGATGCTGACAATCTAGCCACATTGATCAGCATGATAGACGATATCACGCCGCAGCACGACAGCAAGCTGCAAAAACTATTCGAGCTGATCGCCGCCAAGCAGCACCGTCCCATCAATCCCGGCAATAAGAAAATACTCCTCTTCACGGCATTTTCCGACACGGCAGACTATCTCTACGAGCAAATCAGCTCCTTTGCCAAACAGCAGTTTAATCTGAACACCGCTGAGATAACCGGCACGATAGACGGCAAATCCACTGTCAAAGAAATCAAAGCCGACTTAAATACTGTGCTGACGTATTTCTCCCCTATTTCCAAAGGGAAAGCACTGCTCGAAGCCGCCAATAAAATTAAAATAAATGCCGATATCGACATCCTCATCGCCACCGACTGCATATCAGAAGGCCAGAACCTGCAGGACTGCGACTACCTGATAAACTACGACATCCACTGGAATCCCGTGCGCATCATCCAGCGATTCGGGCGCATCGACCGCATCGGCAGCCGCAACGCCGCCATTCAGCTCGTCAACTTCTGGCCCGACATCTCACTCGACGACTACATCAAGTTAAAGGCAAGAGTCGAAACCAGAATGAAGATCTCCGTCATGACCTCCACCGGCGACGACGACCTCATCAACGCCGAAGAAAAAGGCGACCTCGCCTACCGCAAAGAACAGCTCCAGCGATTGCAAAAAGAAGTCGTAGACATCGAGGATATGTCCGACGGCATTTCAATTATGGACTTAGGGCTGAACGAATTTCGCCTTGACTTATTAGAATACATCAAGCACAATCCCGACGTAGAGACAGCGCCCCGCGGCATGCACGCCGTAGTCGCCGCCGATAATGAAAATCCCGCCGGAGTCATCTACATCCTCAAGAATATCAAAAACGATGTCAACATCGACCGGCAGAACCACCTGCATCCCTTCTACATGGTCTACATCAGCGAAGAAGGCGAGATAATATGCAGCCACCTGTCGCCCAAGAACATGCTCGATAGAATACGCCTGCTCTGCAAGGCCAAGACTGAGCCAGATATACAGCTGTGCCGCCGCTTCAACGAAGAAACAGCCGACGGCAAAGACATGGCTTTCTACTCCGAGTTATTGTCCGAGAGCATTGACTCCATAATCGAGGCCAAAAACGAAGACGACATCGACAGCTTCCTGAGCGGCAAACAGGTCAGCTTCGCCGCCGGCAAAATAAACGGGCTAGACGATTTTGAGCTCATCTGCTTCTTTGCCGTAAAAGACCGCGAAGAATAGGAGGATAACCATGCTGGGACTGCCTAAGCACACCGAAATACGCAAGATAATCTTCAAGAAAATCATCTACGCCAAATTCAAGGATGAATTGACACCCGCCAAAAAGCAGGAACTTGACCGCGACATCGCCAAAATAACCATAGTAAACGAAATATCCGCCGCCACGCTCAGCCTGCCGGAGGATGACAAAAATCAAAAACCCATCTTCGTCATCGCCATACAGCTAAAACAGCCGACCTGCAGCCCTGCCAATCTATCACTGATAGCCAAGCTCTTTAACCAAAGGCTGGTATTCGCCCTTAAGTATCAAGACAAAACTCAGCTGGCCATATATCAGACAAAACCCATACTAAACGAACCGAAAGATACAGACGAGCAGCAATTAGAACTAAACGGCCTGAATCTCGACGAAATCTGGCAGAACATCGTGATACAGATAGGCAGCATCAAAATGGAACAAGGCCATACACTCGATGAACAGATAGCCGCCGACACGAAAAAAGCCAAGCTGCTAAAACAGATAGCATCACTGGAGAAAAAAGCACGCCGAGAAAAACAGCCCCGCCGTAAATTCGCCCTGCGCGAGCAGATAAAACAGCTAAAAGAATCTATACAATAAATGCACATAACAAGAAAGGATTACATCATGGAAAAGTTAAAAATGGAATCAATGGACAAAGTGCAAGAGCATATCAAAGCCATTGCCCAAATGTTCCCCAATGCAGTAACAGAAGTGAAAAACTCACGCACGGGGGGGTGGAGAGAAAAATAGATTTTAAGGTATTGATGCAGGAATTAGGAAAAAAGAATATAATAGACGATCAGCAGCAGCGGTATGAATTTACCTGGCCGGATAAAGACAAAGCTAGACAATTAGCGAATAAATCTATAGAAAAAACACTCCGTCCTTGCCCTGAAGAAAGCGTAGACTTTGATAATACCGAAAATGTATATATTGAAGGCGATAACTTAGAAGCTTTAAAACTACTACAAACACCATATCAAAACAAAATTAAGATGATTTATATAGACCCGCAATATAA
>CATYZV010000191.1 GCA_958415865.1 uncultured Selenomonadaceae bacterium | reverse complement strand
ATTTTTTCGTTCATCAAAATAATAGTATATTGGATGTACATTCCATGTTTTAGGAATCGGCTCCATCCATTCAATACCACTGTCTTTCATCTCTCTCATTCTACCACCGCCTATCATTTAAACAGTTTTGCAATGCGCTGATTTAATTCATTTTCCAATTCCACAAACTCCGCCTGCAAGGTTTGGCTTGGTACTGGCTGCTGGTATTTGTAGAAGTATCTTGTAAATGGTATCTCTGCTCCTGTTTTGATAATCGGTTTTTTCTTGCTTAAATCTTCTTCAAAGAATGCTTTGGCATCGGGGACGTGGGGCAGGACTTCGCGTTTCATATAATCGTCGATGTTTTCTTTGTAGGGCACTATCTCTATATCCTTTGTTTCTTTGTCGTAGATGATATTGCCTTTTTTATCACGCTGAATTACGGCTGTTTTATCCATCTTAGACAAGCCTTCGGCTATTTTATCAATCGTCTTTTTATCCAGATGCAAATCCTTGAGTAATTTTTTCAGTACGGGCATAAATTCTTCAGGCGAGTTATATTTTTTGTCAGACTTATTATTCGTTAAAATTTCCAGTACATCACTGCGGCTTTCTTTTTGTTCGCTGAATTTTTCTATGCGTTCTTCATTGATAATATAGCTGCGCTGTAAGGGCTGCATAACTGTGTATTCGCGGTACATGAAGTCTTCATTGTCAAATATGCGGCAGAGGTCGTTTTCTACAAAGTCGGTGTAGAGCTGTGTTATCTGCTGTCTGTCTTGGGCTGTTATTTCATTGCGTTTGTTGCCGAGGGATTTGCGCAGGGGATGGTATATGCTGCTTGCGTCGATGAGCTGTACTTTGCCGCGGCGTTTTGCTGATTTACATTTGGATAGTATCCATATATACGTTGCTATGCCTGTGTTGTAGAACAGATCTGTCGGCAGTGCGATGATGGCTTCCAGCAGGTCGTTTTGGAGCAGCCAGCGGCGTATCTGGCTTTCTCCGGAGGAGGTGCCGCCGGTGAAGAGCGGGCTGCCGTTCTCGATGATGGCGGCGCGGCCTTGGTGTTCGTCCATTTTGTCGACTGCTGACTGCACGAACAATAGCTGCATATCGCTAGAGCCGGGCAGGCCTGCTGGGAATCGGGACTGTTCTGCGGGTTTTGCGGCTTCGGTGAGCACGGCATTTTTTACGCCTTCGCCGGCATCTTTGCCGCCCCATGCTGTGCCGAAGGGCGGGTTTTCGATCACGAAGCGCATTTTCGTATCGGCAAAGCAGTCTACCATCATGGTGTCTTGGCAGTGTACATTGTCAGCGTGCTGGCCTTTTATCATCATTTCCGCCAAGCAGATGGCGTACGATTCGGGATTTATCTCCTGACCGAATAATCGCACGTCGGCGGATGGGCTGCGCTGTTTGATGTAGTTGTAGCTTGTGGAGAGCATACCGCCTGTGCCGCAGGCTTGGTCTAGCACGGTTATTATCTTGCCTTCTTGCGTTATGTCGTCGCATCCTTTCGCCAAGAGAACGCTGACCATCGTCTTGATGATGTCGCGCCCTGTGTAGTGGTCGCCTGCTTCGGCATTTTCAGAAAAGCGGCGGATTAAATCTTCAAATATATAGCCCATCTTGATATTGTCGATAGTCTTGGGGTCTAAGTCCAGCTCGGAAAATGCCTTTACTACGCTTAAAAGGCGGTTATTTTCATCCATTTTATTAATTTGCTTATCAAAATCAAGGCTGTTGATTATATCCTGTACATTGGCGGAGAAGCCCAAGATGTAGCTTTTAAAATTGCTTGCCAGATGGTCGGCATCATTGACCAGTTCCGCTAAGTCAAATTCACTCGTATTGTAAAAGCTATGCCCAGAGAGGCGGCAGAGCAGCTGCGGCGGCATCTGGGGCATCTGCCTGTATTTTTCAAGCAGAGCACTTTTCGTGTCGGCGAGAGCACATTCAAAGCGGCGGATTATAACCATCGGTATTATGACATCTTTATATTTGTCGCTCTTATACGGGCCGCGCAGTTTGTTGGCTATCGACCAGATGAAATTTACTTCGGTGGAAACATCGACGGGCTTGTCGTCGTATAAAATATGATTGTTTTTATCCTGCACTGTATGCAAATCCTTTCTATTCATCACTTATCCAAAATATACTTTTCAATTCCATACGCTACACCGTTTTCAAAAATGGAAGGCACGATGATTTTCGCTGCTGTTTTTGCTTTAGCTGTTCCGTTGTCCATCGCCATGCCTAGGCCGACGGTAGTGAGCATTTCCGTATCGTTGTCGCCGTCGCCGAAGGCGTAGCTGTCTTTTACGTCTATATTGAGCTTTTCCAAGACTTTCAATATACCTGTTGCCTTGGAATTTGCCTTGGCGTAGACTTCTACATGGCAGGTGCCGTGCGCGAGGTCGTCGACGTATGTCATGTCGTCGGGCAGGGAATCTGTTATGATGTGTTTGTCCTCTTGATCGGGCGAATCTATTTCTATCTTGTAGATGGTCAGTTCATCCAAATTGTAGTCAAGGCAGAGCTGGTCTTTATAAATGCCGTAGTCTTCGAGGCGGTCGATCAGGTATTTAAATTCAGGCAATACGTAAGCGTCCCGCGCTCCTTCCAGCGTGTACTGGAGATTGTTTGCTTTGCACTTGTCGACGATGGAATGAACGAAGGCTTGGGTAAGCGGTGCGCGGTAGATTATTTTGTCGTGGAAGAATACGACTGCGCCGTTTAACAATACGTAGCCGTCAAAGCCGAAGCTGCGCATTTCGCTGTCCAAAAACGGCAGGGATCTGCCACTGGCGATGAAGACATACGCACCCTGTGCCTGCAATTTCTTTATCGCCGCTTTTACCTCCTCAGTCATATAGCGGAATTTAGGGTCGCGTCCTTCTATTAAAGTTCCGTCAACATCAAAAAAAACTGCTTTCATATTGAAAAACTCCTTCTGTATATAATATCCGGTTATATTATATCGTATTGGCATTTTTTCTTACAATATGATAAAAAAACCTGTGGATAACTTGCGATAGTTATGCACAGGTCTTTTTATTATAGGATTTCTTCCTTCATTATAATATAGCTGCCTTTCCGATTTTACTTTTTGTATCTGCCGATGGTCAGCTCATTAAGCAGCGGATATTTCGCGTCGCCGATTTTGCGGACGATGCCGGCGGCGATCAAAGTCAAGATGATGACGCACCAGTAGAAGATTATAGAGTGCAGCGCGGTGAATACGATGTTGAATTTTGCCATGAGCATGGTCAGGAACGTTATCGCCACGGGATGAGCTAGGTAGATGAAATAGGAATGTCTGCCGAGTACGCTGAAAAATTCTCTGCCGTGCTTTGCCAGTACGCCGTACTGAAATTCTGCAAACAGGAAGATAGTCGCACCGACGGTGTAGAACAGCCCTGCCGGGGAGAGCTGATGAGCTGTGTTGATCGCACCTTCGGCATTCATGCCGTTGTAGAAAATGCAGTAGTAATAATACGCTACAAGACCGACTAAAGTGATGAGGCCGAATAGGCGGATACCGTTTAAATGCTGCTGCATGAACAGCTTGAATTTGTCATAGTGGACAGCGAGATAGCCGCCGAGCACGAAGATGAATACGTAGTGCAGCACCCAGTAATTGAGGCGGTAGACGAAAATCGCTTTAACGAACTCATTTTCGATGCCGTAGGGATTCATGATGTAGCTGGAATAATAGTTGAAAGCCATCTGCGCGGCAAACAGCACGCCGAACCAGAGCAGATTCATGCGGCGCACCATGTATATCCAGAGCGGCATGAGGACGTAGAACCAGACTAAAAGCACCATGAAGTACAGCTGATAGCTGGCAAGCCCGAAAAAGATTATGCCGCCGAAGTTTAGCGGATGCAGCAGCACCAAGGTATGATTCATAACCGTGTAGAGCAGTATGTAGAACAATGACCAGACGAGATACGGTATCAGCACCGTTTTGAAGCGGCGTTTCATGAATGATTTGTACGAAAACGGCTCATCCAAATTCAAGTGGTAGAACAGCCCGAATGCCGAGATGAAGAAGAAGATAGGCACGGAAAAGCGCGTAACGATTTCAAACAGTGCTAGCAGCTCCAAGTTTGCCGTAGGGTTGTTCGTCAAATACTGCGAGCCGATGTGAATGCCGACCACGCCGAGCATAGATATACCGCGCATATACTCTATCGCCGGTATCCATTCTTTTTGTTTGTTTCTATTTAATGTATTGTCCATTTCAACCTCCGATTACAGCCCAAAACATAATCACGCAAGAGCTATGATACCAAATACCGCCGTGAATTACAACAACACCCGCCCAAAGCCATAAACTATGGACAAAATAAAGGATATTGCATGATACGCATG
>CATYZV010000190.1 GCA_958415865.1 uncultured Selenomonadaceae bacterium | reverse complement strand
TATGTGGATAGTGAGTGCTCCGTAAATATTCCCGGAGCACTTTTTACTATTCCCTGATTGGCTTATTCTATATTAGAAAGGAAGAATGTAAATGCCTGACAAATTAAAAAAACTTGTGGCAGTCATGACTGCTCTGTTCACTTTCGTCTTTGCAGGCTGCTCCGCTGAAAAATCTGCTTCGACCTCCGGCGGCAGTGCACAGCCTGAAGTGAAGATAGAAATGCTGGACATCGGGCAGGGCGATGCCACTTTGATCCGCACCAAAGACCAGACTATAATGATCGACACGGGAGATATCGACGAGCGCGACCATCTGCTGAAGCTATTACAAGAGCGCGATATCAAGACTATCGACAAGCTTATAATAACTCATCCCCATGCTGACCACATCGGCGGCGCGTACGTCCTGTTCAAGAATTTCAAGGTAAAGGAAGTCTACGACAACGGAGATCCCACCACTACGCAGACTTACAAGACTTATTTAAAGAATATCAAGCAGCAGAACATACCGTACCATCAGCTGAAAGCAGGCGATGAAGTCGACTTCGGCAGCGGCGTAACCTTCAAGGTATTTTCCCCGACTGAACAGATGCTCAAGAGCGAAAAAGACCTCAACAACAATTCCATCGTAGGACAGCTGCGCTACGGTGAATTCACTATGATGTTCACAGGCGATGCAGAAAAAGAAGCTGAAGCCACTGTCGTCAAGCAGTACGGCGATGAAGTCAAGAGCCTCGTCTTGAAATCGCCCCACCACGGCAGCCGCACCTCCTCCAGCGATGCTTTTCTAAAGGCAGTAGGTGCGAAAGATGTGCTGATATCGCTCGGTGCCGGCAACGATTACGGCCATCCGCACAAAGAAACGCTCGCCCGCTACAAGAAATACAATATGAACGTCTACCGTACAGACCTCAACGGCACCATCACCGTAACGACGAACGGCACGGCAGATTATAATGTCACCACGGAGAACGATTGATATGAGTACAGATAAAAAAGCTAAAACCGCATTGAGCTGCGTAATTGACCGCTTTGAAGAAAATTTTGCCGTACTGCTCGCCGGCGAAGAGGAAGTCAAAATCAATTTTCCTAAGAAACTACTGCCGTCCTCTTTAGAAGAAGGCGACTGGCTCAAGATAGACATAGCCTATGATGAAGAAGCAACCGAGCAGGCGCGAAAAGAAGCCGAAGAACTATTGCGCGAGCTTCAGGCTAAAAACAAATGATTATGTAAAAATTTATGATTATTGAGTTAGGAAGTGTTACTGTTGATACAGAAATTAAAAATTCTTATGATGTGCTGTTTGACGCTTATGATCTTTGCCCTGCCCGGCACATCGCAGGCGAAAAACAGCACGGTGCAGGGTATGTCTTCGACTGTCATGCAGGACGGCAGCGGCAAGGATTATCTGCACGTAGAAATCGAAACGAACCGCGAAGCAGAAGCTGTCTCTGCCAATATAAATCCCAATATGCCATATCAGGTCATATTCAGGATCAGCGACAGCCGCATCAGCCACATCGCCCGCGAAGTAAATCTCGATAACAAGCTCGGCGATAAAATATTTATTCAGGAAATAAGCGGCACTGTACAAGGAAAAATCTATCTCAATAGAGAAATAAGTACAACGAACGACAATATCAAAACGTACAAGATAAACCGCAAAAATTCTCAGTTCAAATACGATGACGGTGTTGCTATCGACATCTATCCGGCAGAAGCAAAATCGCCTTCACTGTACGGCAGCGATAAAGGCACAGCCGTCAGCGGCCTTAAAGGCAAAATCATCACCATCGACCCCGGCCACGGCGGCTCTGACAGCGGAGCAGTGGGTCCCAGCGGCTACACAGAAAAAGAAGCCACTCTCGCCATTTCTCAGGATCTGGCCTCTATCCTCAGAAAATCAGGTGCAGATGTAATCATGACGCGCGATACCGATGTCGATGTCTACGGCCCGCACGCTTCCGCCACCAACGAATTGCAGGCACGCGTCGATGTCGGCAACAATGCTCATTCAGACATCTTCGTCAGCATCCACTGCAATGCCTTCAGCAGCCCTGCCGCGCACGGCACACAGACCTTCTACTACGGCGGCAGCGCAAACGGCACCCGCCTCGCCCGCAATATTCAGCAGGAAATGATACTGACCAACGGCTTGTACGACCGCGGTATTTCCACCTGCAACTTTTACGTTGTCAAACACTCTTATATGCCCGCAGTGCTGATTGAAACTGCCTTCATCACCAATTACAATGAAGAAGAACTCCTAAGCGACCCGCAGTGGCAGCTGGAACTTGCACAGGCGATAGCACGCGGCATCAGCGATTACTTTAATTAACTTGCACAGGAAGTGATCTCCTATGATTCAGACGAAACGATTAAAACCCTTGGCAGCTGTGCTGACCCTCTCGCTCTTAATCGCAGCGGCAGGCTGCAGTGCTCCCGAAAAAAACAGCTCCGCCTCCTCAGGAACAGAAACAGCGCAGGCGGTGGCAGTACAGCCTGCTGATTCTTCCGCCTCTGATGCAGCCAAAGCAGCGGCACAGACAATCACAGTTTACTTTCCCGATGCCAACGGCGAAAAGCTCATCCCCGTCCAGCGTCAAATCGATTCCTCGCGCGAAGATAAATACGCCGCAGCCGTGCAGACCTTGATCGACGGGCCTGTATCAGACGCTGAAGGCATCTACATCATGCCTAAAGGAACGAAGCTGCTCGGCGTAACGGTGCAGGACGGCACTGCCACCGTCGACTTCAGCCGTGAATTTGGCAGCGGCTTTGCCGGCGGTTCCACCTCTGAGATCATGCTGATCGGCTCCATCGTAGACACTCTGACCCAGTTTGATGAAATCAAAACCGTGCGCTTCACTGTGGAAGGCAAGCCTATCGACAGCCTTTCCGGCCACTTTGACTTGACCGAGCCGCAGCAGCGCATGGAAGATTTATTAAATAAATAACATTGAAGAGGGGATTATCATGCTATCTATACTTGAAAACGAAAGCGCGCGCCTTGCCGTCGATTCCTTCGGCGCGGAAATACACAGCTTTGTACTTAAAGAAACAGGCTTTGAATACATCTGGCAGGCAGACCCGCAGTACTGGAAACGCCATGCGCCCGTGCTTTTCCCGTTCGTCGGCAAGCTGAAAAACGGACAGTACGAATACAACGGCTCCGTCTACAGCATGAGCGGACACGGCTTTGCCCGCGACAGCGAATTTACGCTGACAGCGCAGACAGAAAACAGCCTCACCTATGAATTGAAATACAGCGAACAGACGCTCGCCATATATCCCTTCAAATTTAAATTGACCATAACCTACACCTTAGAGCACACCAGCGTAAAAGTCGGCTGGAAAGTAGAAAACCTCGATGCCCACGGAGAAATGTTCTTCTCCATCGGCGCGCATCCCGCCTTCAACTGCCCCATCGGCAGCGACCGCTTCGACGACCACGAAATAGAATTTGAACAGACAGAACAAAGCCCGCTAAAAAGCTACAAACTAAACTCTGCCGGACTCTTTGACGGCAGCAGCACACCGATAAACCTCGTCTACGGCAAAGTGCTGCCCTTAAAACATGAACTGTTCATGGAAGATGTCCTCGCCTTCAAGCACCTGTTCTCCGAATCAGTAAAACTCAAAAACCCGCTGAACGGACACTTCGTAAAAGTCGACTTCAAAGGTTTCCCCTACCTAGGCATCTGGACCAAGCCCGTCAGAGCACCGTTCATCTGCATCGAACCGTGGTACGGCATCGCCGACACCGTCCAAAAGCGCGAACTGCCCGTAAAAGAAGGCATTCAGCGGCTAGACGGCAAAGGCAAATTTGAAGCCTCCTACACCATAACCATAGGCTAAAATCAAAACCAAAAGGAAGATTCCAATGTCATTACTAAATGAAATCGCACAGGCAAACGAACACTTCGTCCACCACCTGCCAAGCGACTTTTCCGCCATCAGCAAACTGCCCCAAAGACAGTTCGCCATAATCACCTGCATGGACACCCGCCTTGTCGACTTCCTCGAACCCGCACTCGGCATAAAACGCGGAGAAGCTAAAATCATAAAGACAGCCGGCAACTCCGTAACAAGCAGCTTTGACGACATAATCCGCAGCCTGCTAGTCTGCATCTACGAACTCCACGTCAAAGAAATCATGGTCATCGGACACCACAGCTGCGGCATGGCACACGCCACCTCGCAGGAACTGATAAACGCCATGCTGGAACGCGGCATCAAACAGAGTGATATCGACGCAGTAAAAGACGAACTCGTACAATGGGTTGACGAATTCCATCATCCCGAAGACAACGTCCGCCACACCGTCGCCAACATCCGCAGCAATCCGCTGATAGCCCATGACATACCCGTGCACGGCTTGATATTCCATCCCGACACAGGAAAACTCGATATACTCGAAAACGGC
>CATYZV010000189.1 GCA_958415865.1 uncultured Selenomonadaceae bacterium | reverse complement strand
TTATCAGCCTGGGATGTTCCAAGAATCTCGTCGATACCGAGAATATGCTGGGCATTCTGGCGAAGAACGATATCGAGTTGACGCATAAGGCAGAAGAAGCAGATGTGCTCATCGTAAACACCTGTGCCTTCATCCAGTCGGCAAAAGAAGAGAGCATCACCAATATTTTGAGCATGGCAGAGTACAAAAAGCACGGCAGATGTCGTTCGCTGATCGTCGCCGGCTGCCTCGGACAGCGTTACGGGCAGGAGCTGCTCGACGATATGCCCGAAATAGATGCTATCGTCGGCACCGGTTCTTGGAGCCATATCATGGAAGCTGTGCACAAGACGATCGACGAACACAAGCGCGTGCTCATAACGGGTGAATCCAAAGAGATCTACAGTGCCGCTACGCCGCGCATCCACACCACGCCGTCCTACACGGCGAACATCAAGATCGCCGAAGGCTGCAACCACCGCTGCGCTTTCTGCGCTATTCCCTACATCCGCGGCAATTACCGCAGCCGCACTATCGAGGATATAAAAAACGAAGTGGCTGCGCTCGCTGAACAGGGAGTCAAGGAATTCAACCTGATCGCTCAGGATACGACGTACTACGGACGCGACCTTTACGGCAAGCCGTCGCTCGCCGCACTGCTCAAGGAACTCGCGAGCATTGAAAAAGTGCATTGGCTGCGAATCCAATACGCTTATCCGCACACCTTCACCGATGAACTCATCGACCTCATAGCCAGCGAAGACAAGATCTGCAATTACGTAGATCTGCCGCTCCAGCACGCGCACAACGACGTGTTGAAGCGCATGCGCCGCACCGATACGACTGAAAGCATCGAAATACTGCTGCAAAAGCTCAGAGACCGCATACCGGGCGTTGCCATCCGCTCCAGCTTCATCGTGGGCTTCCCCGGTGAAACGCCGTCGCAGTACGCTTATCTGCGCAGCTTCCTGGAAAAATGGAAATTCGACAAAGTCGGCATCTTCACTTATTCCCGCGAAGAAGGCACGCCGGCTTACGAAATGCCCAAGCAGGTTCCTGAAGATGTAATGCAGGAACGCTACCATGACCTGATGAGCGTGCAGAGCAAGATTTCCGAGACAGTCAACCAGAAAAAAGAAGGCAGCATCGTCGAAGTGCTTATAGAAGGCAGAGATGATGAACAGAATATCGCCTACGGCCGCTCCTACCGCGAAGCACCGGAAGTGGACGGCAAGATATTCATCGAAGGCGATGAGCTCAGCCGCCCCGGCGATATAGTGAAAGTTAAGATTCTGCAGGGCTTCGACTACGATGTAGTCGGCGAGCGCGTAGAATGACAGCAGGAGGATTTTTCGATGGTAGTAGAAATAGTTACGACCGGCAGCGAGCTGCTGCTCGGGCAGGTCATCAACACCAATGTGGCATATATGTCGTCGCGCCTCAATGAACTGGGCTTTGACGTAGTTTATCAGACGACCGTGGGCGACAATTACGCCAGAATGAAGGAAGTGCTGGAACACGCGCTCAGCCGCGCCGATATCGTCATCACCTCCGGCGGCCTCGGCCCCACTCAGGGCGATATCACGAAGGAAGTATCAGCGGAAATCTTCGGCACGAAGCTCGTACTGCACGAGGAAAGCAAGCGGCGCATGGATGAGCACTTCGCCCGCCACCACGTCAAATGGACGGAAAACAATCTGCGCCAGGTTACGCTGCCGGAAGGCGCGGAAGTGTTCTTGAATTACAACGGCATCGCTTCCGGCGTGGCACAGGAAAAAGACGGCAAGATTTTAATCAATCTTCCCGGCCCGCCCAGCGAAATGAAGGATATGTTCGAGCGCAGCCTCAAGCCGTATCTTCAGCGCAGATTCGGCTTCAAGCACGTAATCGTCTCTAAGGTGCTCAATACCTGCGGCATCGGTGAATCCCTGCTCGAAACGAAGATACGCGATCTGATTCTCGCTCAGTCCAACCCGACGCTCGCGCTGCTGATACGCCCGACCGGCGTAATAATCCGCATAACGGCAAAAGCAGATACGCACGAAGCTGCTGAAGCGATGATCGGAAAGGTAGAAGCTCAGATACGCAGCCGCGTCGCTGAATACATCTACGGTGTCGATGATGAAAAGATGGAAGACATCGTGGCAAAACTGCTCGTGCAGAATAAATTCACCATCTCCTGCGCTGAATCGTGCACAGGCGGCACGCTCGCCGGCAGGCTGACTTCCGTGCCCGGCAGCTCCGCTTACATCAAAGCCAGCATCGTAACTTACAGCAACGAGGCAAAAGTAAAATTCCTCGGCGTAAAAGAAGATACATTGGCACAGTACGGCGCAGTCAGCGAAGACACCGCCCGCCAGATGGCAGAAGGCATAATAAAGACAGTCGGCTCTGACATCGGTGTCGGCATCACCGGCATAGCCGGCCCCACCGGCGCGACCAAGGACAAGCCTATCGGCCTTGTGTACATCGCCGTAGCAGGACCGCACGGCACCGTCGTCAAGGAAAACTGCTTCTCCGGCGACCGCAGCCGCGTGCGCTTCCGCGCCACTCAGCAGGCACTGGAAATGGTGCGCCGCTACATCAGTGAAAATTCAGCTCCGCTGAAATGATGACATAATTAAATCGATTTTTAGATACAGACCATAGATTTTGAGGAGGAAAATTTTTGGAAGAAAAAATCACTAAATTTGAGGATATGCAGCTAAGCAAGAAAGTTCTCAATGCCGTAAAGGACATGGGCTTTGAAGAACCCTCGCCGATTCAGGCACGGACTATTCCGCTGGCTCTTGAGGGTCTGGACGTGATCGGACAGGCGCAGACGGGCACGGGCAAGACGGCGGCTTTCGGCATTCCTACGATCGAGCGCATCGACGAAAAAAATAAATTCATCCAGGCACTCGTGCTGACACCTACGCGCGAACTCGCCATTCAGATAGCGGAAGAATTCAACAAGATCGGCAAGTTCAAGCGCGTCAAGACACTGCCCGTATACGGCGGACAGATGATAGACCGCCAGATACGCGCACTGCACTTCGGCATCAAAGTCGTAGTCGGCACTCCCGGCCGCCTCTTGGACCACATCCACCGCGGCACGATTCAGCTCGACCACGTGAAGACACTCATTCTCGATGAAGCAGATGAAATGCTCGACATGGGCTTTATCGAAGACATCGAAGAAATCATGTCTAATCTCGCTCAGGGCGATGAACGCCAGACACTGCTGTTCTCGGCTACAATGCCTGCACCGATTGAAAAGCTCGCCCGCCGCTACATGAACAACCCGCAGAAGGTCATGATCAGCCGCGAACAGCTGACCGTCCCTTCCGTCGACCAGCTGTACTTTGAAACGCGCGACAAATTTGAAGGCCTCTGCCGAGTGCTCGACATCGAAGACGGCGGCAAGTACATCGTCTTCTGCCGCACGAAGAAAAACGTCGACGACCTCCAGGCATCGCTGCAGGTCCGCGGCTACATGGCAGGCAGCCTGCACGGCGACATGAGCCAGGCACAGCGCGACCGCGTAATGCGCCGCTTCCGCGAAGGCAAGCTGGAAATCCTCATCGCCACCGACGTAGCAGCGCGCGGCATCGACATAGATGATATCAGCCACGTAATCAACTACGATATTCCTCAGGACCATGAATCGTACGTGCACCGCATCGGACGCACCGGACGTGCCGGACGCACCGGCATTGCCGTAACCTTCATCGAACCGAAAGAATACCGCCAGCTCAAATTGATCGAACGCCTGACAAAATCCCGCATGATACGCGGCGAGCTGCCCACGCCCGCCGATGTCATCGAACGCCAGCGCGAAGCCATCAAAGAACGCCTGCTCAAAAACCTCAGCAACGACAGCTACGCCGATTACCATCTCGTGATCTCCGACATCGCAGCTGAAGGCTACGACTACGCCGACATCGCAGCCGCAGCACTGCAGCTCTCCATCGAAGGCGTTAAGGAAAAAGAATCTAAAACACTCGATGAACGCTTTGAAAATACCGGAGCTGCTCCCGGCATGGTAAGGCTCTTCCTCAACATCGGCCGCAAGCAGGGCATCCGCCCGCAGGACATCGTCCGCACGTTCGCTTCTGAAGCCGACATACCCGGCAGCATCATCGGTGTCATCAACATCTACGACAAATTCACCTTTGTCGAAGTGCCCAAGGATGTAGCCGAAAAAGTCGTTGCCGTAATGCACCGCAACACCATCAAAGGCTACAAGCTCAACATCGAGCCGGCAAAAAGCAGATAATCTGATAAAGTAAAAGAAATGGTCCTGAATCCGGCTGAGCTGTCAGCCATATTCAGGGTCATTTCTTTATTAAGTAATAGCTTAATTGAAATAATTTTGCGAATTTTATTTTTCCGGGCCCTTACTTCTTGAAATTTTATTAAAAACGGTGTAAAATATGAGGTATATTTCAAATGAGCATAGTTATATAT
>CATYZV010000188.1 GCA_958415865.1 uncultured Selenomonadaceae bacterium | reverse complement strand
ATATAATAGTTATAATAGAATGAAATATCTATCACAGCAGACTTTAATTAATTTGAGGAAGTGAAATACAATGGTAACACTAATAATTATCCTATCATTTATCATTGCAGGCATCGCTTTTGCAGGGCTTAATGCGATGACCGATTTTTACGGCTGGGTCAATTTGATCGGCGCGGCGGCACTCGGCGCAGGCGTTTTCCTTGCCTTGAAGCCGGACAAGAGAGCGCAGCTGGAACTCAAGCTGGACGACAGCGAAAACAGCGCACTGCTTCAGCAGAGCTTCAACGATGCCGTGGATGACTACAATTTCATCAATCAGACGATGAAACAGCTGCGCGACGGTGAACTGCACTACCAGATGCAGCAGCTGCAGAACACCTCCAGCAACATCATGCGCTACTTGAAAAAGCATCCGCAGAAAATCTCGATGGCACGCCGCTTTATCGACTATTATCAAGATACGACGGCAAGGCTGCTCGACAAGTACGTGGAATTGGAACACACGCAGCTCCAGACGGAAAATGTGCAGAAGATAAAGGCTCGCACCAAGAATATGCTGATGAATATGAGCCAGCCGTATCAGGAAGCCTTTGAACATCTGCTCAACGACCAGATAATGGATATGGATGCTGAACTCAAGGTAATGCAGGAATCCATAAAGGCTGACGGCTTCGACATCAAGGACAATGCCGGCGGCACGGGCAGCGGCGATGCACAGAGCATAGGCGGTGCCGACCGCTCTCAGCGTATGCGCAAGCTCAGCAATTTCAAATTTAAGGATATCGCAGGCCCGAATCCCGGCGGCGGAGTGCCGTATAAATGGACAAACGGCGGCGATTCCGTGCTCAAGCGTAAATTGATAGCCGGAGGGCTTGGCGTGCTGTTCGGCGGACTAGGCGCGCATAAGTTCTACCTCGGCAAGACCGGCTGGGGCGTGCTCTACCTGTTGTTTTCGTGGACGGGTATTCCCTTCATCGTCGGCTTCATCGAGGGCGTGCGCTACATCTTCATGAGCAGTGATGATTTCTACCGCAAATACTACTTGGACAGGTAATAAACACATCTGGCGAAAGAGGTTTTGCGCATGGATTATGAAAAATTAGGCTATCTGACTTCTTCTTTCAAGCTTTTTCACCTGCGGGATATGAAGAAGATATCATTCAATGCTCATTACCATGAATTTGACAAGATAATTTTATTTCTGAGCGGCAAAGTCAAATACGTGATCGAAGGGCAGTCGTACCAGCTGTTTCCCTACGACATCCTGCTGATCGGGCACAACAGCATTCACTATCCCGTGATTGACAGCAGCGCGGTTTACGACCGCATCATCATATACATCAATCCGCATTTTCTCAAGCGTCAGAGCGGCAAGGAAGATAAGCTGAGCTACTGTTTTGATTACGCCCGCAAGCATCGCTCCTATGTAATGCACCTGGACAATATCGAGACGAATGAAATCCTGCAGCAGCTGCGCAGGCTGGAAAATTCCTTCAACGACACCGGCTTTGCACACGATACGTACCTGAAAATAAATTTTCTTGCCTTTATGGTGCTGCTGAACCGTGCCATAGTCAACGACAGCCGCAATATCAATGCCACGCACGAAGTTTCTTACGATGAAAACATACTTGCCGTGCTCAATTACATCAATAAAAATCTGTTTCAGCCGATGGATATCGACCATATAGCCAGCCGGTTTTTCGTCAGTAAATACTATCTGATGCGCCGTTTTAAGGCCAAGACAGGCTACAGCATCCATCAGTATATCTTGAATAAACGCCTGCTGGCGGCAAAGGAGCGCATAAAGGGCGATGTCTGCCTTACACAGGTATGCTTTGACTGCGGCTTCAAGGATTATTCAGCTTTTTCGCGCAGCTTTAAAACGGCTTTCGGGCAGACACCGCGTGAATTGAAGAAAATGCAGGAAAACAAGAAGCCGATTATCTAATAGAAAGGTTCGATATAAATATATGACAAAGATTTTAGAGCTTCCCCAGCTCACTGCTAAATTCAGCTACGAGCTGCCCGATACTCAGGTCGTGCTCGTCGTGGGCGGCGATGCTCCGCAGATAGACTGGCTCAAGGAAATAGTCGATGGCAGAATACTCTGGAGTGCCGACCACGGCGTGGATGCCTGCAAAGATGCAGACTGCGTGCCGCACCAGCTCGTCGGCGATGCAGACAGTGCTACGCCTGAGGGCTGGCAGTGGGCACTCGATCAGGGAGCTTTCATAACGAAGGTTCCTTCAGAAAAAGATGTTACCGATACACAGCTCGCCCTGCAGCTGATCGCTGCTGAATACAAATCGGCAGCTGTCGTGCTGACAGGAGCCTGGGGCGGCAGGTTTGACCACGCTTTCAGCACCGTTTACAGCCTTCAGGGCATGATCAAGGACCGCATCTGGGGCTGCGCCGCTGACCAAAAAGAAGTCATGTTCTTTTTGCACAATGATGACCATATAACATTGCAGTTCAAACAGCAGCCGAAAGCTATATCGCTGTTGCCGCTGTCAGGTGAATGCAGCGGGGTCAGCATCAACGGCGTGCATTGGCCGCTCGACCAGGTAATGCTGAACAACAATCTGCCCTACGCCGTCAGCAACAAGCTCGACAACCAGCAAAAGACCATCTGGGTATCACAGAAAAAAGGGCTTTTAGGCGTTTATCTGTACTGGGGAATATAAAAAGTTGACACAAAAAGCGGCTGAGGTTTAATTTCCTAGCCGCTGTTTTTAAATTAAAATAGAGGTGAATAATCATGTTCAAGCGCGTACATTATCCTTTGCTCGATAGAGCTTTAAGCGAACAGAAAAATCGCACAACTTTGATAACAGCTGCTAAAATCAACAACTTAGTGCGAGATCTTCAGACGGAGATAAAAGACGATGGCACGGAAAATATCGAATTCGTCGACATGACTCAAGAAGACGGCGTGCAGGCGTATCAGCGCAGTGTGCTGTTTTTGATGATGGCGGCCGTCAATCTGCTCTATCCCGATAAAGAAGTCGTCGTCGAGCACTCTGTCAACAACGGCATTTACTGCGAACTGCTGCCCAAGGGCGACTTGACCGAGCAGATGGTAACGGACTTGGAAGCCAAAATGCGCGAGATGACAGCAGCGGCAAAAGATATCGTGAAAATCGTGCTGCCGCGCGAAGATGCCGTAGCACTGTTTCGTGAATCGCAGCAGGTAGACAAATACCGCCTGATAGAATCATTGCAGCAAAGCACCGTCAGCCTCTATTACTGCGGCGGCTATTACGATTATCTCTACGGTCCGATGCTCTACAACACATCGCTGTTGGATAGATTTTCACTCGATTTCTACAGTCCGGGACTGATAGTGCGCACACCGCTCAAGAGCGAGCCGAACCAAGTGCCGCCCGCCATGAAACAGCCCAAGCTGTCCGTCATATTGAGCGAAGCCGACCGCTGGGCAGATATACTGCGCTGCAATTACGTTACCAGCCTCAATCAGCATATCAAATCCGGCAGCATCGGCGAACTGATACGAATCTCCGAAGCACTGCACGAAAAAAAGACGGCACAGATAGCCGACCACATCGTCGAAGACGTTGAACACCTCCGCTTGATACTGATCGCCGGCCCGTCCTCCTCCGGCAAGACCACCTTTGCCCAAAGACTGCGCATCCAGCTGCTCGTCAACGGCATCAACCCCGTATCCATTTCCTTAGATGACTACTTCCTCGACCGCGAAAACACACCGAAAAACGAGCGCGGCGAATACGACTTTGAATCACTGGAAGCACTCGATTTAAAACTGTTCAATGAGCACATGACTACACTGCTCCAAGGCGGCTCAGTAGAAATACCCTCGTACAACTTCAGCACAGGCAGCCGCGAATGGAAAGGAAACATCCTTCAGCTAAAATCAAATCAGCCCATAATCATCGAAGGCATACATGGCCTGAACGACAAGCTGACAGAAGCCGTACCCGCCGAAATGAAATACAAAATCTACATCAGCGCACTGACCCAGCTCGCCATCGACGCGCATAACCGCATACCCACGACAGCCGCCCGCATGATACGCCGCATCGTCCGCGACAACCAATTCCGCGGCTCCGGTGCACTAAAGACCATCAAACAGTGGCCCGACGTGCGCCGCGGCGAAGACAAAAACATCTTTCCCTACCAAGAAAACGCCGATGTCATGTTCAACTCAGCACTGATTTATGAACTAGCCGTGCTGAAAAAATACGCCAAACCCCTGCTGCTCAAAATAGACTCCGATATGTCCGAATACAACATCAGCAAACGATTAGTCGACTTCCTCGACTACTTTGAAGACATCTACAGCGAAGACGACATCCCCAATAACTCCATACTGCGGGAATTCATCGGCAAGTCGTGCTTCTTCTAAAATATGCTTAGTTACTAATAGTTTCATATCATCAATATAGTATTTG
>CATYZV010000187.1 GCA_958415865.1 uncultured Selenomonadaceae bacterium | reverse complement strand
GCTTACATTTTTATTATAAAGTATGGTATAAGGCTATAGTCAAGCGTCTTTGATGACTTATTTTACAAGAAAAGTAAAAAAATCAGCCTTGCAAAAATTTATGCGAGGCTGATTTTTTATGTTTACACTTTATTTATACGATGGTCAATTCTTCTTTCGTAACCTGTTTGTCGTGGGCGACGTGGAAGGAGTTGAGCACGGGATTGTCGTTGTCCATCAGGGATAATATCATGTAGCTTGCTGTGCTGTCAAAGGCGAGGCGTTTGTCTTCTTCTGACGGGCGCGAGGGCGATTCGGGATGTGAATGCCAGTTGCCGAGGGGCTTTAAGCCGCTGGCACGCATATCTTTGACAGCGGCGAGCTGTTCTTTGGGGTCGAGGGTGAAGTGTTCGTTGGAATGGTCTGTATTCGTCAGCAGGTAGACTTTTTTGACGTTTTTCACGCCGTCGTCTATCGTGCCGGCGATGAGTCCGCAGGCTTCTTCGGGCAAGTTAGCTCTGGCGTGTGCCAGTATCTTGTCGAAATCTGCTTTGGAAAGGTTAATTTTGAGTGTCGTCATTTGTCAAATGCACTCCTTCGCATACAGCCTGTTCGTAGTCGATGAGCGTAGTGATCGTCGGATGATCGCCGCAGACTGCACATTTTGATGTATCTTTGGGCAATTTTATCTTGTGGAAGTCCATCTTGAGTGCATCGAAGGTCAATAGGTAGCCTGTCAGCAGGTCTCCTTTGCCGATGATGTACTTGATTGCTTCCATTGCCTGAAGGCTGCCGATAACGCCGCCCATAGCACCTATTACGCCTGCCTGCTTGCAGGTGGGCACTGCATCTTTCGGCGGCGGATTTTTGAATACGCAGCGGTAGCACGGGCCTTTGCCGGGCACGTAGGTCATGAGCTGGCCTTTGAAGCGGATTATGCCGGCATGGGAAAACGGTTTTTTAGCCATGACGCAGGCATCGTTGATGAGGAACTTGGCGGGGAAGTTGTCCGTGCCGTCGATTATGAAGTCGTAGTCCTTTATGATGTCCATGATGTTGTCGGAAGTGATGAATTCATGGTAGGTGTTGACTTTCACATCGGGATTGATGGCGTTCATCGTTTCTTTGGCCGATTCTACTTTCGGCTTGCCGAGGTCTGCCGTCGTGTGGATGACCTGACGCTGGAGGTTGGACAGATCTACTTCGTCAGCATCTACAATGCCGATAGTGCCGACACCGGCTGCGGCGAGATACAGTGCCGCCGGTGCTCCGAGACCGCCCGCGCCGATGATGAGGACTTTGGCGTTGAGCAGTTTCTTCTGTCCCTTTGCGCCGACTTCTTTCAATATTATATGGCGCGAATATCTTTCGAGCTGTTCATTAGTAAAAGCCATCAGCAGCCGCCTCCCATGAAGTAGAGAAATTCTACGCTGTCGCCGTCTTTGAGCTGCTGCGTATCAAAATCTTCGCGCTTGGCAAATTCATCGTTGACGGAAACGGTAACGTATTCGGGCGTTTCTACATTCTCCTGCTTTATGAGTTCTGCTATTGTCAATCCGTCTTTAACTTCCTTTGTTTCTCCTGCTACTTTTATATACATTATTAATCCTCCTAGTTATTCAAAGATTAGCTTCAATAATTTTTTCCAGTTCCGGCAGTTTGATGAAACCGGTATGGCGTGCCGCTTCTTCGCCCTGCTTCAATAATACCAGAGTAGGTGCGGAGCTGACAGAGTATTTTTCTATTAAATCCTGTTCATAGGCGATGTTGACTTTGCCGATGAACAGTTTGTCGGCATATTTCTGTTCTAATTTATACAGCACAGGCGAGAGCATTTTGCACGGCACACAGCTGTCGGAGTAAAAATCCACCAGCACCAATTTGTCATTGTTCAATGCTTCGGCTGTGAAATTGTCTTTATTAAGTCTTTCCACGCAAGAGCCTCCTATTAATTAATCTTCGTCTTCAACTTTCTGCACGAGCAGATCATACGTGCCGTCTTCATTGTCGACGAGCTTTAAAATCTTGTGGCCTTCTTCCTTGATGCTGCGCGGCACGTTCTGCACCGGTTCGCCGTCGTTCATTCTGATGGACAGCACCTGTCCGTCATCGAGTTCTTCCAATGCCACTTTTGCCTTGACGAAGGTTACAGGGCATACGACATCGGTGATGTCTACAGTATCATCTATTTTTATATCAGCCATTGTAATACACATCCTCTATCAGTTTTTTGAATTTGTCTGCGCCGTAGCGGTCGATGGTGAATCTCAGGCGGTCGCCGGGTTTGGCGTTTGCGCCGAAGAAATCCATTGTAGCGTCGCAGATCTTAATGAGTTTTGCTTTATCTTCAATAAAGGGAATGATGACTTCGCCTTTGTGAATCTTGTTGCCGAACAGTCCGCCGAAGGATACGACGTAGCCCGGAGTGTTTTCATAGGCATCGACAGGGCAGGACTTCGTGCAGCGTCCGCAGAAGTTGCAGAGGTTCTGATTTATTTCAATCTTGCCGTCAGTCATTGTGATAGCTTTTTCGCGGCACGCTTTGACGCAGACACCGCAGGAGATACATTTATCTTCAATCCATTTTACTTTGATCCCGCCTTTGATGCCGATATCGTTTTCTTCAGCCTTGAGGCAGTTGTTGCGGCAGCCAGTGATGCCGAGTTTGAACTTGCCGGGGAACTCTCTGGCAAAGTAGCGTTCATCCAGCTCTTTGGCAAGCCCGTAAGTATCTATGCAGCCGCTGGTGCAGACGGCATTGCCCTGGCAGGCGGTAACGGTGCGCACGCGCGGACCGCAGATGCCGGGGATTACATCGCCTTCAGCCAGTGCAGCTTTGACTTCTTCAATCTGGTCTAATTTAATGAAGGGAATTTCCACGCTCTGGCGGGATGTCAAATGAATGTAGCCATGACCGAATTTTTCCGATACCTCAGCCATCTTAGCTACTTGTTTTGCAGTCAAGTTGCCGCCGACTACGTGCAGTCGCAGCGAGAAATTATTCTTCTGCTTCTGTCTCATGAAGCCGCCTTTTTTTAATGTTGCATAATCTACTTTTGCCATAATAAGCCCTCCCGATTTATATGATAGCTCTGTGCATTTCTTCTATTATATATACACGCTACAGCTTTTCTTCTATATTACTTTATAATCATATACTCATAATGCCTTGATCGCCGCAGTGAAATCCTCTATGAGATCATCGCAGTCTTCAATGCCGACGCTCACGCGGATCGTATCGTCAAATACGCCGGCAGCGTGTTTTTGCTCATCCGTATTGTGAATGTATATCGTCGAGGCAGGATGGATGACGAGCGTCCGCACATCCCCGATATTCGTAGCTACATGAGCGTAATGCAGTGAATTCATCAGCTTGTAGGCACGTTCCTTAGAGCCGGCACGCAGTGTAAGGATGCCGCCGCCGCGCCCGTTGAACTGCCGCTTTGCCAAATCCTTGTACGGATTGGAATCCAAGAGCGGATAGTTGACAGATATGCCGCCGATGCCGTCTATTGCCTTGCCGAGTCCGTAAGCGTTGCTGCATATCTTATCCATTCGCAGCCCCAGTGTTTCCAGCCCCAGCACATTCAAGAAAGCATTCGTCGGCGACAAACAGGCTCCTGTATTTCGCCAAAAACCGTTTCTGAGCTTTGCAAGGTAGGCGAACGGCCCGAATTTTTCATATTTGGCAAAGCCGGCGTATTTAGCAGTATCCCATTTGAATCTGCCGCTGTCGATGATAACGCCGCTGATGGAATTGCTGCTGCCGTTGATGTACTTCGATGAAGAATGAATCACCACGTCAGCACCCAGATCGAGCGGATTTATTAAATACGGTGTAGCTGTCGTGCTGTCGAGAAATAGCGGTATGCCTTTGCTATGTACATAATCAGCTACCTGTTTCACATCCACTACATCCAGTCCCGGATTGCCGATGACTTCGCCGAACACCACTTTAGTCTTGTCTGATATCAGAGGCTCTATATCTTCCACCGTTATCTTTGCGGCGTATCTGGTCTTGATGCCGAATTCCTCCAAATCGCCGAATAAATCTATCGTGCCGCCGAACAAGCCGCTGCCGGCGATGATTTCATCACCTTCATGCAGGATGTTCAGCAGTGCCATCGACACAGCCGCCATGCCCGATGAACAGGCTACGGCACCAATGCCGTTTTCCATTTCACAGATACGCTTTTCAAACGCATCTACCACCGGGTTGCCGATGCGCGTGTAGGCAAAACCCACCGCCTTGTTGCCAAACACCTTTTCCAGCTGTTCAGCCGACTCGTATGCAAAAGCACTGACCTGACTTATCGGCGGCAGCGTCGCACCGTTGTCGTAACGCTTTACAGCTTTTCCGTGAAGCAGTTTCGTATTGAATTTCATCTACCATGCGCACTCCTTTCGCTGAGCTTTATTTTTCCTCTATATGATAGTTCAAAATGATATCACAGTATTCCTAGT
>CATYZV010000186.1 GCA_958415865.1 uncultured Selenomonadaceae bacterium | reverse complement strand
TTTTGCCGATATCCTGTTTGCTATCTGTCTCATATACTACTTCCACTTCATTCGCATCCACGCAGACAAAAAAAATGGCGTTATATAATTTATTTAATACATCTCCTATTCTCGATGGCAGCTGCATAAAAAATTTCATCTCCTTGCACTTTTATTATTCCTTTGCCCTGACCTCTGCATATTTCTTTCTAAATAGTATATTAATATACTTCACTAGTCAATCAGTTTAACCGCGCAAAAAAACAGACGCGATGAATATCATCACGCCTGCATTTCAATTTATATCAATACGTCTTTGCTGCTACTGCCTGCACATCGAGGTCTACGGGCATGCCCATAGCTTTGTCGAGCTGTGCTTTGCTGACGTTGTAATCATACAGTGCCTGCACGTAGTTGGTGCGTGCCGTCGTGAGTGCTACGCGGGCATCCATTACGTCTATGTTCGTGCCGACACCTGCGCTGTACTGCACCTGAGCTATCTTGTAGTCTTCCGCTGCTCTTTCCACTGCTACGCTCGTAGTGCCTATGTTCTTTTCTGCTGCCAGCAGGCTCAGATACGCCTGATGTACTTCCAGCTGAATGCCTTCCTTCGTGTATTCGGAGGCTTCCTGCGCTTTGGCGAGAGCTGCTTCAGCCTGCTTTACCTGCGCTTTCGTAACGTTGCTGTCAAAGACGTTCCAGCTTGCCTGCAAGCCTATCTGCGACTGCTGCGCTGCATCGTCGCCGAATGCGTCATTGCCGTCGATCGTATAGCCTGCATAAGCTGCTACCGTGGGCAGATTGCCTGCCTTGGCTGCATCGAGCTGTGCCTGTGCCTGTTCTACCGCTTTAGCAGCTGCCACGCCGTCCGGACGGTTCTGCATAGCGATGTTGACACATTCATCAAAATCGTATTCATATTTTGTGTAGCCGAGTTCATCCTGAATATTGAGCTTCGTGTTGATCGGCAGCCCGATGACGTTGTTTAGCGTCGACATCGAAAGATCGTAATTATTTTCAGCATTTACGAGATTCTGCTGAGCATCGGCAAGCTCTACCTGCGAGCGCAGCACATCGGATTTTGCCACCGTGCCGGCTGAGTACTTGGCGTTTACCGTGTTGAGATGCGCCTGCAGCTGTTCCACGGATTCTTTATTGACACCGACGAGATTGCGGCACTGCAGTATTCTATAGTAATCTGTCGTCGTCGTCAGCTTTATCTGCTGCTTCGTATTTTCCAGATTCAAATCGCTGATATCAACGCCGATTTCACCGCTCTTTATATTGTTTTCCAATCTGCCGCCGGTGTAGAGCGGAATGGAAGCTTCCACTACGTTGCCGTAGTCCGAATCCCTGCCTGCCTTATCGTACGTATCGCCGCCGACAGCATAGGCAGTCGTCTGCCAGCTAACGGTAACGCCCTTAGCACCTTTTGCCTGCTTTAATGCCCAGCGTGCCGATTCCGTATCGTAAACCGACTGCTTGATAGTGCGGTTGTTCTGCAGTGCCATCTGCACACTGTTGTCCAGCGTCAAATTTACGGCTTCTTCCGCTGAAGCGGCACTGATGCCGCCGAACATCAAAGAACCGGTCAGCAGCACTGCCGTTATCGTCTTGTTTAAGCTCTGTCTATTCATCTTAAATTTAATCCTCCAATTAAAAATTTATATTCTAAAACTCCTGTCTTATGCCCAGATAAGCTGCCCTGTCTTCAGAATCATTGACATCTTTTATCTGCCCTAATAAGTAGGTGCCGTCGCTAAGCTCGTACTGGCCGCGCAGCTTAACGCGCAGATCATCGGGATCGTAGGCATCGACGGAAAACTTTGCTCTATCGCCTGCCTGCAGGTCCACGCCCAGACCGACTTTATCGTCAATCAGCCCGCTGCGCCCGGTAAAACTTCCGCTGCCGGTGCCGACCTGCAGATTTGTGCCGCTGTCGTCGCCGCCGATATCGTCAGCACCGATCAGCAGAAACGAATTAGGATCGGTGTAGATGCGCATATCGGCATTGACCATCCAGTCTGATTCGCCGCCGCTGTAAAGGGCATCCACGCCTGTCTTGACCTCTATATTTGAAACGCGCTCCATCGCGCTGTCAGCGCGGGAAGATATGCTGTCAGCATTCCTGATGATATTGTTGAGATGCTCTGCCGTCTCCGGCGTAGCGAACTGCTGCATATTCTGAGCCATTATCTTTGCACTTTCGCTGGCTGATTTCAAATTGGCAATAGCTTCTCTCATGTTTGCCGCCGTCTGTCCGTCGCCGGCGAAATCGGCTATCATCGTGTCGATTCCGTCAGCGGCATCTGCCATGCTCGCCATCATCGCCGACAAATTCTTGACGGCAGAATCGAGTTCCTGCTGATTATTGACGGCGAGATTTGCCATTACAGCCATCATCGTATTCATATTGCCGGTCAGTTCCTTCATATTCAACGCTGTCTGAATCATGGAATCCTGCACATCTTTATTGCCCAGCACGGCATTCATCGACTTTATAAGCTCCTGCAGATCCGCCATCGTCGTGCCCGCCTGAGCGAATAGGTAGTCAAGCCCCTTTTCTTCCAGACCGTCGACTACTGCACCGGCAGCCACATACGTGCCCTTAGGGTGCTGCGGCGGCATGATGCTTATGAACTTTTCACCCATCAGCCCGTCGCTGCTGATGGTGAAGATAGAGTCATCAGCGATCTGCATATCGCCGCTTATCTCTACTGTTACTTTAGCTTTATCCTGATACGCTTCAATGTTCGTTACCTTGCCCGCCGTGATGCCTGCATAGCTGACAGCTGCACCCGGCTTTAGCCCCGTTACCTGCTTGAATATGATATCGAATTTATAATCATTGCTCTTGCCGGGATTAAAACCGCTCAAATACAGCACGACAGCGATCAAAAGGCCTATGCCTACGACAGTGAACGCGCCTACTTTTGCTTCATTGGACAATACTATTCCCTCTTTCTGATCCTGCTGACATCTATGAACTCCTGCACGCGGCTGTCTTTCGACTGCCGTATCTCCTCCGGCGTGCCGATGGCTATCATCTCGCCTTCGTATATCATCGCTATCCTGTCAGCTATATAAAAAGCACTTTTCATATCGTGCGTTACCACGATAGAAGTTACTCCCAATACCTTCTGCATCTGCACGATGAGTTCATCTATTCTCGCCGACGTTATCGGGTCAAGCCCTGAGCTGGGTTCATCGTACAGCAGTATGGACGGTTCAAAAGCGATGGCACGCGCTAAGCTCACGCGCTTTTTCATGCCGCCGGAAAGCTCATTCGGCATGAAATGCTCATATCCTGCCAGCTCCACCATCTTGAGCTTTTCACTTATTATGCGCTGAATCTCATCCTCGCTGAGTTTGCTGTGCTCTCTAAGACCGAAGCCTACGTTGTCGCCGACGCTCATCGAATCGAACAGTGCCGAGTACTGAAACACCATTCCCATCTTCAGGCGCACTTGGTCGAGTTCTTCTTCGCTCATATGGGATATTTCCTTATCGCCGATGAAAATCCTGCCTTCTTCCGGCTGTATCAGCCCTATCAGCAGCTTTAAAAGCGTCGATTTGCCCGAGCCGCTGCCGCCGATGATAACGAGCGTTTCACCTTTTTGCACTTCAAAATTGATGTGCTTTAAGACGTGCCGCTTCTTGAAGTACTTATTCAAATCCGTTACTTTTATCATTTAGGCACCTCATCTGTACAGCAGCATCGACAATAAACAGTTGCTGAAGAATATGACGATGATAGAAATCACGACGGAACGCGTCGTCGCCTTGCCTACGCCCTCTGCGCCGTTTTTGGCGTTAAGCCCGTAATAGCAGCCGACGATGGCGATTATCGCGCCGAACACGATCGACTTTATCAAGCCGCCTGTTATATCGTGCGGCACTACGTACGTATCTATCGAATGAATGTAGACGTAGATATTGATATCGTAATACATGGCCACAAACCAGCCGCCGATACAGCCGATGATATCGCCGAATACGACGAGCAGCGGCAGCATCAGCATACAGGCGAGCAGGCGCGGCACAGCGAGGTAGCCGATCGGATTCGTCGCCATCACGCGCAGCGCGTCGATCTGCTCAGTTACTTTCATCGTGCTGATCTCGGCGGTGATAGCCGCACCGACGCGGCCTGCCGTAACCACTCCGGCGAGCACCGGGCCCAGCTCGCGCCCCATGGCTATGGTAACGATGCCGCCGACGGTCGACTGCGCTCCGAGGCGGATGAATTCAGTCGCCGTCTGCAAAGTCAAGACCATGCCGGTGAACAGCATCGTCAGCGAGATTATCGGCAGAGTATCCACTCCCAGATGCGCCATCTGCTGAAAGACGAGCCTGCGCCGCGGAGGATAGCGCAGCTGCGATATGACAGCACCTGTCAGCATCGTAAAGCTGCCCAGCGTTTCCAGCTTTTCCGTTACCAGCCTGCCTATCGCTTCTAAGAATTTTACTATCATAGGAAAG
>CATYZV010000185.1 GCA_958415865.1 uncultured Selenomonadaceae bacterium | reverse complement strand
GTACAATATACGTATATTTTTGTTTTGAATTGATACAGGAGGAAATTATGTTTAAGCGAATATATTCATTTTTAAGCTCTAGCCGCCGCGATATTCTCGTGCTGGTTACAGCTCTGTTCAATAGAAATACACCGAAATTCATCAAGACGATGACGATTGCTTCTTTAATCTATCTCGTCAGCCCGATCGATTTTCTGCCGGATATGCTGCCGGGTATCGGACTTTTGGATGATGCTGTGATAGTGCCGGGGATTTTGTACACTATGCTGCAGATACTGCCGCCGCAGGTGCGTCAGGTGAGCGAGGCGCGCGCTGATTATCTGGCACCGAAGATGCCCTTTATCATCGGCATTGCGGCTGTGGCCTTTATAGCTTGGACGGTGTTTGTGCTGACAGCTATTTATAATTTTATTTTCAACTGAGGTGAATTTAATGCGTTTATATATAGCGGAAAAGCCGAGCATGGGTGCGGAAATCGCCAAGTGCCTGACGGGACCGATTCAGCGCAGGGACGGCTATCTGGTAACGAAGGACGGAATTGTAACGTGGGCTTTCGGGCATATACTGCGCCAGGCGGAACCGCAGGAGTACGACGCGAAGTACAAATCATGGAGGTCAGAGGATCTGCCGATAATTCCGCAGCATTGGAAGATGCTGGTCGATGATTCGTGCAAGAAGCAGTTTACTATAATAAAAAATCTGATAGGACAGGCCGATGAAATCGTTCATGCAGGCGACCCTGACCGCGAAGGACAGCTGCTGATAGATGAGGTGCTCGACTACCTTCACTGCCAAAAGCCTGTTCGCCGTATCCTGCTAAACGCCCTCGATGAGCGCAGCATAAAGCAGGCAAATGCAGAGCTGCGCCAAAATACGGATTTTCTAAATCTGAAGAAATCGGCACTGGCACGCGCTAGAGCTGACTGGCTCATCGGCATGAATCTGTCGCGCGCCTATACGCTGGCGGCCCGCCGTGCCGGACGCAGGGAAGTGCTGCCTGTGGGACGGGTGAAAACGCCGACGCTTGCCTTGGTCGTGCGGCGCGAACGCGAACTGCAGAACTTTAAGCCGGTCGATTACTTCATAATCAAAGCGAAGTTTCAACATGAAAACGGCGAATTTACAGCTGCTTGGAAGCCCAAGGATACGCAGGCAGGGCTGGACAGTGAAAACCGCCTGCTCGATGAGAAGATAGCCAAAGCACTCATATCAAAATTTGCTGCCAAGACGGAAGACGGGACAATAGCTTCTTATCAGAAAGCGCAGAAAAAAGAAGCACAGCGTCTGCCTTTTTCGCTCTCCAGCCTGCAGGTGCTCGCCGGCAAGCGGTACGGCTACGCGCCGCAGCTCGTGCTTGATACGGCGCAGAAGCTCTACGAGAAAAAGCTGACGACGTATCCCCGCTCCGACTGTGATTACCTGCCGCAGAATCAGTTCAAGGATGCCAAGACGATTCTTTCCAATTTGACAGCCTGCGGTCAGCCCTCACTATCCGGCTGGGCGCGGAATGCCGACCCTAAGACGAAGAGCCGCGCTTGGAACGACAAGAAGATAACGGCGCACCACGCCATAATTCCCACGCGCATCAAGGTCAATTTAAATTCCCTGAGCCAAGCAGAACAGCATATTTACTATCTGATAGCGCAGGCGTACATCGCTCAGTTCTATCCCGTGCACATCTACGACCAGACGAAAGTCGGCGTGAAGTACATGGGAGAAGATTTCACCGCCAGCGGCAGGGTGGTAAAGCAGATGGGCTGGAAAGAACTGTATGCCTCCGGCAGTAAAACAGCTGATAAGCACAATGATGAGGAAGCCTCAAAAGAGAACAGCGATAATAATGACGATGCTTCACTGCCTTTGATGAAGCGCGGCGACAGTGTGCAGTACCTCGACGGCAGATATGAAAAGAAATCGACAAAGCCGCCCACGCGCTTTACGGGAGCGACGCTGCTCGCCGGCATGAAGGAAATTCACAAATATGTCAAAGACCCGGAAGTCAAGAAAAAGCTCAAGGATATCTACGGCATCGGCACGGAAGCGACACGCGCTACTATAATAGAAGATCTCGTAAAACGCGGCTTTTTACAGACGGAAGGCAAGAAGAAATACCTGATTCCGACCGATACAGCATATATGCTGATCGACGCGCTGCCCGATGAAATGACGTATCCTGATTCTACGGCGGTATGGGAAGATTATCTCCATTCTCTATCTCAGGGCGAAGGTTCTGTAGAAGAATTTCTCGCTCAGCAGGCAGCTTTTGCCAAGAAGTTATGCGCTAAAGCTGATAAGACAGTGCTTTCTGATGAGGGCCAGTACAAATGCCCCCGCTGCAAGCGCGGCATAATGGTCAAACGCCACGGCAAAAACGGCGATTTCTGGGGCTGCTCCAACTTCCCGCAATGCCGCATGACCTGCAACGATGCTGACGGCAAGCCCGATTTTAAATCGACTCAGAGCCGCTTTGTGCCTATGCCTCCGGCTGCTCCTGCACCCGATTTTAATATGAGTGAGCCTGACGGCAGCAGCGGCTTCATCTCCGCTTGGGATTTGATGCAGAGCATGGGCAGCTACGGTCAAAACAGAAAGCCTAAGGCATCAGCTGCACCGCTCGAAAAGCAGGATAATACTTTAAAAACGTCGAGCAAATATCTCTGCCCGCGCTGCAAGGAAGGTCATCTGCGCCGCATCAAAGGCAGAAACGGCTGGTTCTGGTCGTGCACGAGCTATCCTCACTGCACAGCTACTTACGACGATATCAACGGATTGCCTAATATTTGAAGGAAAAATAAAAGGTGTGAATCTGCGCTAATTGAATTAGCCGGATTCACACCTTTTTATATCAATCGTATGTTATTGTTAGAAACAATTCATCAGCCACGGATGATGCGCGCCATGCGGCTGCCGAACAAGTAGTTCATAACCCATTTGAAGATTACGGTGCAGTTCGTCAGCGGACCTGCCAGTCTGATGAGATGAACGAGCATCCAAGCAGCCCAAGCGATGAAGCCTTTGGATTTCATCATGCCTTTGAACATTACAGCATCGCCTGCGCCGATGGTAGCCATGCTGCCGAGATCTTTGTAGACGAAAGTTTCGAGAGGTTCTCCTTTGATAGCGTGCATGATATTTTTAACAGACGTTTCAGCTGCTTCATAAGCTGCCGGAGCGATGGTGGGCAGCGGGCGGCCGTCCTGTTCAAAATGGGCACTGTCGCCTACAGCATAGATATTTTCAAAGCCTTTTACCTGAGTTGTCTTTTCAACGACAGCGCGTCCGGCACGGTCTATTTCAGCACCGAGTTTTGCTACGACAGGCTGAGCTTTTACGCCGGCAGCCCAGATGACAGTACGGGTTCTGATCTTTTCAACCGTTTCGCCGCATTTCAAAGTGATGTATTCACCATCGTAATCTTTAACCTGAGTGTTGAGGCGAACATCGACTTTTTTATGTCTGAGCACTTTAACCGTATCTTCGCGCAGAGCCGGAGGCATCATCGGCAGCACTTTATCAGTAGCTTCGATGAGTTTGATATCAGCCATGCTCATGTCGAGATTGTGGTAATCGCCCTTGAATGCACCGTAGACGAGTTCCGAGATAGCACCGGATTCTTCAACACCGGTAGGGCCGCCGCCTACTACGATGATCGTCATCAATGCTTTCTTGAGATCGTCGTCGTTTTTCACGCGGGAAGCGCGTTCAAATGTGCGGATGAGATGATTGCGCAGCAGAGTGCTTTCATCGAGCGTTTTCATCGCATAAGAGTTTTCCTCTACCGACTTCATGCCGAAGTAATTCGTAGTTGCGCCGGTAGCGATGATCAGGTAATCGTATGTAACGTCGCCATGTGTTGTGTGTACAGTATTGTTTGCCGGGTCAAAGCCGGTTGCTTCTGCCATGAAGAAATCTATGTTTTTGTGTTTCTGGAAGAAAGCGCGGATAGGATAGGAAATTTCGTCTTCTGACAGGATAGAAGTCGATACCTGATAGAGCAGAGGCTGGAACAGATGGTAATTGTTCTTGTCGATGATCGTTACATTGACATCTTCCTTGCTCAAAAGTTTTGCTGCTTTGATGCCGCCAAAGCCTGCGCCGATGATAACTACATGCGGTTTTTTGCCATTGTTAAACTGTGCTGCCATTGTTAAACTCCCCCAAAATGATTTTTACGTTTGTGAAAAACTTCACTTTTTCTAAAAGAATAACCGATTAAGTTACAACTTTCACATTTATTGCCATGTGAATAAATTCACTTTCCCTTGATGACAATATATTTATCCCTTGGCTAATACAATAACTGTTTATTAGGCGAATGTCAAGCAGAATCTGAGTAATTTAACAATATTTTTATTTTTAACTATAAGTGTGAAAATTCTATGACACTAATTTCACATCAATAGGCATAATACTGCATTTATGAGATTATAGTAGAAATAAATCAACATATTATAACATTTATAAACTCGATA
>CATYZV010000184.1 GCA_958415865.1 uncultured Selenomonadaceae bacterium | reverse complement strand
AGATATCGGCATGGAAAAAATAAGCTTTTATTCGTATAATTTAAGCTGTAAGAAATGATTTGCAAGTCTGTTCAATAAAAGTGTTTATAGCAATTTTTATCATGATAAAGCTATAAATCATAAGAAACACATTTTTCAGTATTTTTTATAGGAGGCAGCAACTATGGCAGCAAAAAAAGGAAACGCTTTAGCGCGTCTATGCTACTCGTTCGGAACGTTTGGGCATGACGTTTTCAATCAAATTATATCGACGTATTTCATCATCTTTGTAACCAGCAACTTATTCATCACGGACGACCAAAGCTACAATGAAAAAATGATCGGCATAATGACAGCTATAATATTAGTTCTCAGAATTGTCGAATTATTAATTGACCCCTTCATCGGCAATGTCATCGACAAGACGAAAACGAGATGGGGAAAATTCAAACCTTGGGTGGTTATGGGGGCAGTCATATCCGGTATATCTATGGTCATCTTGTTCACCGATATGGGCGGCCTTACGGAAAATCCGTTTTTCTACCTATTCCTGTTTGCCTGCGCTTATTTGATCATGGATATCTTCTTTTCGTTTAAAGATATTGCAATCTGGTCGATGCTGCCGGCATTGTCTTTTGATTCTCGCGAAAGAGAAAAGACGGCTACCTTTGCCAGAATCGGCTCCACGCTCGGCGCACAGCTCGTTACAGTTGTAGTTGTTCCCATCGTGCTGTTCTTCTCTCAGCAGTACAATGGCGGTGCAGGCGACAGCCGCGGCTGGCTGGCATTTGCGATAATCGCTGTCAGTGTATCTGTGTTAGGCGCGCTGGCTGTAGGCTTCGGTACGAAAGAAAACGATTCTGCTCTGCGCCAGAACAAGTCCGACACTACCTTCAAAAAGGTATTCTCTGTACTTTTACGCAATGATCAGCTGATGTGGCTGGCATTTGCCTATCTGCTCTACGGTTCCGGTACTTATCTGGTAAATTCACTGCAATTATATTACTTCACGTACATCCTCGGCGATTCCTCTCAATACTCCATCTTGGGTGTGATCAACGTCATCATCGGCCTGATGTCTGTATCGCTGTTTCCGGCTCTGGCTAAGAAATTCAAACGCCGCAATCTGTTCATCTACTGCATTATCATAATGATAACGGCACTGTTGATATTCGCATTCTCACACCAGAATATCTACTTGGTACTGCTGGCAGCTGCTCTGTTCAATCTGCCTCAGCCGCTCGTATTCCTCGTCGTACTTATGACCATGACGGATATCGTCGAATACGGACAGCTGAAGCTCGGTCATCGCGATGAATCCTTGATTTTATCTATCCGCCCGCTGATTGACAAATTATCTGGTGCCATCACAAGCGGCATCGTGGGCTTGACGGCTGTTCTCGCCGGAATGTCCGGCAAGGCAACCGCAGCTACAATAAGCAGCGCCGACAAACTCACTTTCCAGGCTATCATGTTCGGTGCTCCGATAATCTTGATTCTGCTCGCGGCTTTCGTATTCCGCAAAAAAGTAACGCTCACTGAAGAAGAACACGCTAAAATCGTTCGCCGTCTGGAAGAAGACTGGGACAATATTAATAAATAGGAAACAGCACATTCTTAAACAGTATATTATAAGAAAGGGTTTTACGGATGGAAAAATTATTTTTCACTGAATTTAAGCAGGATGAATACTGGTACGGCGGCATCGTAAGTGCAGGCGATATCTTCCCTTTATCCGATAAAGATGAATACAGTTTTGACTTGACCGTGAACACTACGGTAAATCAAATGACTACAGTTTTTCTATCAACCAAGGGCAGAATCATTGCTTGTCAGCACGGATTTAAAATTTACTTTGAATGCGGCAAGATATACGTCGATGATGCCGCCCCGGCTAAAGATATAAAATTATTGCAGGCGGATCAGAAGACTCTAAAAGGAGCGTATTATCTTGCTATGCAGCAGTATTTTCCTTTCGATAAAGATGATCAAATTCCGCCTCAAATGTATGAAGCACCTCAGTTCAATACATGGATTCAGCTGCTTTACGATCAGAACCAGCAGGATGTACTATCGTATGCCGATGATATCATCAGCAATGGGTATAATCCCGGTATCTTGATGATAGATGACGGCTGGAGTCCTTATTACGGCAAATGGGTCTTTGATAAAGCTAAATTTGACGATCCGGCAGCTATGGTATCTGAGCTGCACCGCAAGGGCTTCAAAGTGATGCTCTGGGTATGCCCTCACATATCACCGGACTCGGAAATATTCCGCCTGCTGGAAAAGAAAAACTGCCTAGTAAAAAATGCTGACGGCACTACGGCAGTAAGACAATGGTGGAACGGCTACTCTGCTATGCTGGACTTGAGCAATCCTGATGCTGTCCGCTGGATAAAGCAGCAGCTTGATAATTTAGTAGATACCTGCGGCATCGACGGATTTAAATTCGATGCGGGTGATGCCAGATTCTACCGCGCAGATGATATAACACACGGCAATGTATCACCGAATGAACAGAGCAGGCTATGGGCAGATTTTGGCCGAAACTACAGCTTTAACGAACTTCGCGCAGCTGTGAACAATGGCGGCAAAGCCTTATGTCAAAGACTGGCTGACAAAGACCACAGATGGGGCAAAGGCGGCATCGCTTCTTTGATTCCGCACAGCATGATTCAGAGCCTGTTTGGCTATCCTTATAACTGCCCCGATATGATAGGCGGCGGCGAATATCTAAATTTCCTGTCGAACAAGCACAATCTCGACCCTGATTTATTCGTCCGCCATGCGCAGATAAGCTGTCTCATGCCGATGATGCAGTTCTCCGCTGCACCGTGGCGTTTCCTGCCTGATAGACAGCAGCATGCCTGCCTTGATGCCGCTAAACTGCGAGATAAGCTGCTGCCCATAATCCGGCATTTATTCCAGAATTCTTACAAAGACGGCACACCCATAACTGCTCCGCTGGAATTTTATTTTCCCAATCAGAACTTGCAGGATGTAAAACAAGAATTTATGCTGGGCGACAAGTATTTAGCAGCACCTATCACCGAAAAAGATGCCAAGACGCACCGAGTAACACTGCCGCAGGGCATCTGGAAGGATTTGGCCGGAAATGTCATAAAAGGCGGAAAGACTATCGAAATTGAGGCTGATTTAGAAAGCATTCCCGTATATGAATTAGTTTTGTAGAATAAATTTTCACCATATAATAGATAAAAGGATTGAGTTGTTGCTCAATCCTTTTTGTATTGGTGTATAATCTAAAATACTAGATATTTTATAAAGGGATGTGATATTTTTGTTCAATAAAGGGCTGGTCTATGCCATGTGTTCGGCTCTGATGTTCAGCGTGATGAATGCTTTCGTCAAGGAACTCAGCCAGAGTATGGGGACGGGTGAAATCGTGTTCGTCCGCAGCCTCATCGGGGTCATCGTCATTTTGTTCATAATGAACCGCTGCCATATCGCATTTTCACATAAGGATCTGCCGGTGCTCGTCTTCCGCGGCGTGGGCGGCGGTGTCAGTATGTATCTTTGGTTCTTGTCCATGCGCGGCCTGCCGCTCGCCGATGCGTCTATATTGCAGCAGCTCTCCGCCTTTTTCGTGCTATTGATATCGGTGTTCTACCTCAAGGACAAGATGCCGCGCGGTGCCTTCATGCCGCTTGCTGCCATCGTGCTGGGTGCGTGCTGTGTGCTGCGCCCGTGGGATTACAATTCCTTTTCCGTCTACGCCGTCTATGCCGTGATATCCTCGTTTCTCGTCGCCGCTGTCTACACCACGATTCACAAATTATTTGCTAAAGGCGGACATAGTTCGTGGGAAATTGTCTTCTACTTCCTGTTCTTCAGCATGATAATCGGCGCATTGACCATGATAGGCGATGCCAAAATGCCGAATTCTTATGAAGCCGTGCTGCTGCTTGCCGTCGGCATTACTTCGCTGCTGGCGCAGGAGTTCATGACGAAGGGCTTTGAATACGCCAATCAAGTGCTCGTCAGCTTCATCATGTACATGGGTATATTCCTAAATGCCTTTTGGGGCTATGTATTCTTCGGCGAGATCATGACGCTGCTCTCGCTGATAGGCGGTATATTCATCATTGCCGGCTCGCTGTATCTGACGATGATGCGAAAAAAGAAAGCATGATCAGAAAAAGGCAAGCCCTCTACAGCCGATGATACTGCCCGCCTCATCGCGCACCGGGTCAAACGGTATCAGCACATCACTGCGCCTGCCCTTTACAGCATTTGCTACCAGAGATGACACGATGTAAAAAGTCTCCGGCTGCGGCTCCGGCAGTCCGCTGACTTCGCCAAAGCTCGTCTTGTACAGCTCGATATCCCCGATATGCCCGATTAGGATCTGCTGCTGGGCACAGCGGGCCACCACGCCCGAAGGCGCGATGGTTTTGATGCCGGCTTTAGTGTAGATATTTACAGCATGGGGAGTCAGATTGATTATATTCATAGAAAAAAATCCTTTCACTTCATTAATATAT
>CATYZV010000183.1 GCA_958415865.1 uncultured Selenomonadaceae bacterium | reverse complement strand
GGATTATAGGCTGTATAAATAGAATAAAATTAAACTATGAAATACAGAGCTGTAAATCTGGTTTATATTGACAAAATGATTGATGGGAGGATTATTTATGAAATTCGATTTTACTAAATGGCAGGCGTGCGGCAATGACTTTGTATTGGTCAACACGTTTACGCAGAAGAATATAGAGGAAATAGAAGTTAATGTCGTCAAGATCTGCGACCGCCATTTCGGCGTGGGCGGCGACGGCGTTATCTTCATAATGCCGTCTGACAAGGCTGATTTCCGTATGCGCATAATCAACAACGACGGCAGTGAAGCTGAGATGTGCGGCAACGGCATCCGCTGTTTTGCCAAAGCTGTGGCCGGCGCGGGGCTGACAGACAAGAAGAAGTTCACCGTGGAAACGGGCGCGGGCATCATCGTGCCGGAAATCATGGACGACGGCACTGTGTACGTCGATATGGGCGAACCTGTCTTGGAAGGCGACGCTATTCCGGTGGCAGGCTTCGGCAGCGGCAGAGTAGTAAACGAAGACATCGAAGTGGACGGCGACATCTACAAGATGACCTGTGTATCTATGGGCAATCCGCACTGCGTCGTATTCGTCGACGATATCAAGGATATTGAATTGGACAAGATCGGTCCTAAGTTTGAAGTCCACGGTGCATTTCCGAAGAAGACGAATACGGAATTTGTGCAGGTCAAAGATGACAGCCACGTGCGCATGCGCGTCTGGGAACGCGGTGCAGGCATCACGCTCGCCTGCGGCACCGGCTCCTGCGCGACGGCTGTGGCCTGCATTTTGAACGGCAAGACGAAGCGTCAGGTGGAAGTGGAACTCGACGGCGGCAAGCTCTTGATAAAATGGGCTGAGGACAATCACGTCTACATGACAGGCCCGGCGACGAAAGTATTTACAGCTCAGTGGGCTGAATGATTGTAAAAGGAGATTATTGATTTGCTCAGAAGTATGACAGGATTCGGCTCGGCAGCCTTTGATGACGGCACTTATAAAATCGGCGTAGAGATAAAAGCCGTAAACAACCGTTACCGCGATGTATCCATTCGCCTGCCGAGCAGCTTGCGCGCGCTGGAAGCGGCCATCATGGAAGTGCTCAATGAATATTCGCTGCGCGGCAAGATAGACATTTTCATAAATTTTACCGACAATTCCCAGAGCAAAAAGCAGCTTTCCATTGACAAAAGCCTTCTCATTGCTTATTATAATAGCTTACAGGAAATACGCGCTGAAATCAAGTCGGCGGGCGGCAAGATAGATAAGCCGCAGCTGGCGGATTTGGCTGTTTATCCGGGCATTGTGAAGGAGGAAGAAGCCTCCGTCGACCTCGCTGCGGTCAAGCCGCTCTTGCAGCAGACGGTAAAAGACGCTTTGCAGGAATTCATCAAGATGAAGATCAATGAGGGTGCCAACCTCGCCGAGGATCTGAAAGCGCGGCTCAAGACGATAGCTGAGCGCACGGAGGATATAAAGGCAGCGGCACCCAAGCGGCTGGAGGAATACCGTGCCCATCTGGTGGAAGCGGTGCAGTCCCTGCTGGGGACAGCTGACATCGACGAAAGCCGCATCGTGCAGGAATGTGCTATAATGGCGGACAAGCTCGACATCACGGAAGAACTGGTGCGAATGCACAGCCACCTGCAGCAGTTTGAAGCGGCTCTTGCGGCTCAGGGCAATATCGGCAGGAAGATGGATTTCATCCTGCAGGAGATGAACCGCGAGACGAACACCATAGCCTCCAAGGCAAACAACGCGCAGATCGCCTCTTTCGTTGTAGATATAAAGGGCGAACTGGAAAAAATACGCGAACAGGTTCAAAATATAGAATGAGTATCTTGAGACCATATCGCCTAGTTCAGCGGTGCGCCGTCAGATGAACTAACAAATGCAATAAATAATGCAAGGATGGTAAACGATGGTATGAAGGTGAATTTAATCAGTATCGGTTATGGAAGCATCATTTCGGCAAACCGGGTCATTTCGATAATAAGCCCGGAATCTGCACCGGTCAAGCGTATAATTCAAGATGCTAAGGATGAAAAAAAGCTGGTCGATGCCACTTACGGCAGGCGCACGCGCTCAGTCATCATAATGGACAGCGATCATGTGATACTGTCGGCTGTGCAGCCGGAGACGGTGGCAAACCGCATAAATGCGGAGATCAGCAAGACGGATTGAAATTTTTATATAAGCAATATAGGTAAGGATAGCGATTATGAGCGATAATACTGAGCAGGGCAAAGTAAGAAAAGGCAATTTAATTGTGATTTCCGGTCCTTCCGGAACGGGCAAAGGCACCGTCTGCAAACAGCTGCTGAAGGTGCGCCCGGAAATAGCGTATTCCATTTCCGCCACGACGCGCGCACCGCGTGAAGGCGAAGTCAATGGCAGGGAATACTGGTTTTTGTCCAAAGAAGAATTCAAGCAGATGATAGCGGAAAACCGACTGCTTGAATGGGCAGAAGTATACGGCAATTACTACGGCACGCCGGCTGACAAGGTGCGCGAAATGCTCGACAGCGGCCGCGATGTGCTGCTGGAAATAGACACGCAGGGCGCGATGAATGTGCAGAAATTATTTTTAAAGGAAGGCACTTTCATTTTCCTGCTGCCGCCTTCATTGCCGGAGCTGGAAAAACGCATCAGAGGCCGCGGCACTGAAACGGAAGAAGCTATTCAGCGCCGCTTGAAAGCGGCGATCGGCGAGATTCCCTGCGGCAACAATTACGATTACATCATCACCAACGATACAGTCGAAGATGTCGTAGCAAAAATCTGCTACATCATTGAAGCTGAACGCTGTGCGGTGTATAATAACTTAGATAAGCTGACTCAGCTTGAACAAGAACAGTATTAAAGGGGAAATTCAAAAATGGATATAGTACATCCTTCTATGGACCAGCTGCTGCCTAAAGTAGACAGCAAATACACACTCGTTGTTTTGGCGGCAAAAAGAGCCAGACAGATTCTCGACGGCGCGCAGATAAAATCCGTGCTGCAGTCCACCAAAAACGTAACGAACGCGCTGGAAGAAGTAGCAGAAGACAAGATCACCTACAAGCGCATTAAAAGAAGCATCTGAGCATACCCAGCGGAGGTATAAAAATGCTGAAAGATAAGAATATCCTGCTGGCTGTCTGCGGCGGCATAGCGGCTTACAAAGCAGTGGAAGCTGCCAGCAGGCTGCGCAAGGCGGGTGCCCATGTCCACGTCCTCATGACGCAGGAAGCTACGCACTTCGTAACGCCGCTGACCTTTCAGGAGATCAGCGGCAATCCCGTCAACGTCTCCATGTGGGAAAAAGTAACGAACTGGAATGTGGAGCATATCGCCTTGGCGAATCTCGCTGATGTCGTGCTGATAGCTCCTGCCACGGCGAATGTCATCGGCAAAATAGCCTGCGGCATCGCCGACGATATGATGACGACCGTCATAATGGCAACCCACGCGCCCGTCTACATCGCCCCGGCGATGAACACCAATATGTACACGAACCCGATAGTGCAGCACAATATCGAAACGCTCCGCAAGTACGGCTACCACATCATCGAGCCGTCGAGCGGACATCTCGCCTGCGGCACGAGCGGCATCGGCAGGCTGCCTGAGGCTGTAGAGCTGTTTGAAATAATCAAGGCTCACTTTGCCACGCCCAAAAAGCAGACCTTAAAAGGCAAAAAAGTCGTGATCTCCGCCGCCGGCACGCGCGAACCCATCGATCCCGTGCGCTACATCAGCAACGCTTCCAGCGGCAAAATGGGCTATGCCATAGCTGAAGAAGCAGCTGAGCGCGGAGCTGAAGTCATTCTCGTGTCAGGGCTTACGAGCCTGCCCGCGCCCGTGGACAAGCGCGTAAAACTGCTTAAGGTCGAATCGGCGCGCGAAATGCAGCGCATGGTAGAGGCAAACTTCACCGACTGCGATATAGCTATAATGGCAGCGGCAGTATCCGATTACCGCGTCAAGGAAGTATCAGAGCAGAAGATAAAGAAGAACGACGAGACGATGACGATAGAACTCGTCAAAAATCCCGATATTTTAAAAGGATTAGGCGAAAAAAAGACAGACAAGCAGTTCCTAGTCGGCTTTGCCGCTGAAACGCAGAATCTGCTCGAATACGCCAAGAGCAAGCTGGAGCGCAAGAACCTCGACATGATCGTAGCCAATGATGTAAGCCAGGCAAACGCCGGCTTCAACGTCGATACGAACATAGCCAAGATAATACTGCGCGACGGCACCATCCGCCAAGCACCGCTAATGAAAAAAACGGAATTGGCACAGCTCATCTTTGACATAATCGAAGAAAAACTAGCACAGAAAAATCAATAGCAGAGCAAAAATAAAACCCGGCTGTAATCATTCAGCTTGGGTTTTATTTTTTTGCCGTAAATTTATGTCTATCTTTATGTAATCTTAATCCTCTGCACGCTATCGCTATGACCATTTTAACACGGTTTAATGTAATATATACTACATGTTCATATG
>CATYZV010000182.1 GCA_958415865.1 uncultured Selenomonadaceae bacterium | reverse complement strand
ATTCAGGAATCGGAAGAAGTCGGCAAATCCATCTTCTTCATGATCGAATCCAACCCCGGCCCCGGTCTCGGTATGCTGCTGGCATTCTGCCTGTTCGGCAAAGGCATGGCTAAAGGCTCCGCTCCCGGCGCAGCTATCATCCATTTCCTCGGCGGTATCCACGAAATCTACTTCCCGTACGTACTCATGAAGCCGATCCTGCTCTTAGCTGTAATTCCCGCAGGCATGGCCGGCGTATTCACCCTCAGCGTATTGAACGGCGGTCTCATCGCTCCGGCATCTCCGGGCAGTATCTTCGCTATCCTCGCAATGACTCCGAAAGGAGCATACTTCGCCAACGTAGCAGCAGTCGTAGTAGCTACGGCAGTATCGTTCGTAATCTCCTCCATCTTCATCAAAGCCTCCAAAGACGACGGCGAATCTTTAGAAGCTGCACAGCAGAGCATGAAAGACATGAAGAACCGCGGCAGCGTCCGCCCGGAAAATGAAAAAGTCGTAAGCGGTAAAGACCTCAAGAAAATCATCTACGCTTGTGATGCAGGCATGGGTTCCTCTGCAATGGGCGCGAGCGCACTGCGCAACAAGCTCAAAAAAGCAGGCTATACTAACATCTCCGTAACCAACTGTGCTATCGGCAACATTCCGTCCGATGCTCAGATAGTAGTTTCCCACGAAAAACTTGCTGACCGCGCAATCGCAGATTCGCCGCAGGCAGAACATATTTTCGTACAGGATTTCATCAAAAACAACGTATTCGATATCATCTTGGAAAAACTTCAGAATGCAGATTCTGCTCCTCAGCAGCCCGCTCCGCAGCAGGAAGCAAAAGCTGAAGAAGCACCGGCTGAAGAAACAGTATTGAAACGCGTAAACATCAAGACGGGCCTTGAACCGGTAAGCAAAGAAGAAGCTATCAAAATGGCAGGCGACCTGCTCGTCAAATCCGGCTACGTCGGCGCAGAATACGTAGACGGTATGCTTGCCCGCGAAAAACAGGTAAGCACCTACATGGGCCGCGGCATCGCTATCCCGCACGGTGAAAATGCAGTCAAAGACAGCGTTAAGGCATCCGGCATCGTAGTGCTCCAATTCCCCAAAGGCGTGGACTTCGGCACTGACAAAGCGCATCTCGTAATCGGCATCGCAGGCAAAGGCGACGAACATCTGGCAATCCTCGCCAACATCGCAATCGCACTAGACGAATACAGCGATGAACAGCTGGCAGACGTATTTGCTACGGATGACAAAGAAGTGCTCTACAAGATGTTCACAAAGAAAAACGATTGATATTTACTGATTAATACACAGTGGTGAGCAGCTGATATCAGGCTGCTCATCATCAATTCAAAATTTTACAGGAGGAATTTTTCATGAAAGCAGTTCATTTTGGTGCCGGCAATATCGGCAGAGGTTTTATAGGAGAGCTTTTATTTGAATCAGGCTTCACTACTACATTCGTTGACGTAGTAAAAGAAACCGTAGATTACATCAACAAAAATCATTCCTATGATATGTACGTCATCGACAACAATTACGAAAAGAAAGTCATCACCGGCGTGCAGGCATTCTCTCCGATCACGAATGAACCCGAAGTAATCGAAGCAATCTGCGACGCGGACCTTATCACCACTTCCGTATGCGTAGACAACCTCGACAAAATCGCTCCGACCATGGCAAAAGGCCTCCTCGAACGACTCGCTCGCGGCAAAGGCAAAATCAATATAATGGCTTGTGAAAATGCTTTTTACGCTACGGATATGCTCAAGAAAGCATTGGCAGAAAACAAAAAAGCACCTATCACCGAAGCACAGCTCGATGCTATCGGAGCATTCCCGAATGTAGCAGTCGACAGAATCGCACTTTCCACCACGATTGACGGTGTCCGCGTTCCTCAGATTCAGGCAGCCTTTGAACTAGTAATAGAAAAGAACAAGCTCGTTGACCCTGCCTCCCAGCCGATAAAAGGCGCAGAATACGTCGACAACCTCGGCATGTACCTCGAACGCAAACTCTACGTATTCAACTGCGGCCATGCAGCTACAGCTTACTTCGGCTACCACAACGGCTGCCCGACCATCCACGATGCACTTGAAGTGCCCGCTATCAAAGCCGATGTAGTAGCAGCTATGCACGAATCAGCTGTCGCTATGACGAAGAAATACCCGTTCAAAATCGAAGACCTCGAAGCTTATATCGAAAAGATCTTGAAACGCATTTCGCTCGAAGACCTGCATGATGACGTAGCACGCGTAGGCCGTTCCCCTATCCGCAAGCTCAACATCAAAGACCGCCTCGTAGGCCCGGCACTGCTTGCAGAAGGCTACAGCCTGCCTAACGATCACCTTGCCAAAGCAATCGCCGCAGGCTACGCTTTTGACAACGCAGAAGATGAACAGGCAGCAGAAATCCAGGCAGCTATCAAAGCAGACGGCATTGAAGCAGCAGTAGAAAAATACTCCGGCCTCAAACCGTCCCAGTCCCAGCCCTTATTCGGCAAAGTAATTGCTGCTTATAAAGCATTATAAGCATTATTGAAAACTGTATTTTGAGCTGAATAAAAAGAAGGTATCTCAAAGATAACGAGATACCTTCTTTTTAATTACTCATTATAAACGAAAAGAAGGCACTGTGTCCGGCAGTGCCTCCTTTTCAGGTAGGAATCTGTATGTTAATAAAGCAATACAGGCTGGATTATTCGAGGAAGAATACCTGTTTCATCTTAGGCTGTGCGCCTGTTTCAGGGTCCATTTCCATGACCATGACATCTTTCATGTATTCATTCCACTTGTCGACGATAGGGCTTTCAGCTTGGTACTTTTCTGCATAAGCTACGCCTTTTTCACATTCAAAGTAGCCGAACAGTTCGTTGCCTACGTTCCATATGGTGTAGTTCTTTATGCCGGCTTCTTTCAATACCTGTTTCATTTCGGGCCAGATATTGGCATGGCGTTTCTTGTATTCTTCCAGCTTGCCTTCTTTGACGATGGCTTTCCAAGCGAATCTTTCCATTATAATACTTCCTTTCTAAATAGGTTGAATCTTTCTTTATGAAAAGAGGTTTGCACGAAGCAAACCTCTTTTGTATACTATGCCATTAGTATCTTGGTTGAGCAGCGATTATTTAACTTCGTGGCCGTAACGTTCAATTTCGATTTCTTTAAGCGTTTTGCCTTCAGTCTTAGGAGCCCAGATGACACCGATCAGCCAGCTGATAGCTGCGAAGATAGTCAGCATGATAGCTGCATACTGGAAGCCGAGGGTAGTCATGATGATCGGTACGCAGAAGCCCCATACAGCAGCGAGGATACGAGTGATGAAGAAGGTCAGGCCCTGAGCAGTTGCTCTGTATTTAGTCGGGAACAGTTCGGAGCACCAGAGCTGGTAGAATGCCTGCTGACCGGAGCCGTTGTTGATGCCGGCGAAGATAACGAACATGATGAGCATCCACATAGCGAGGTTTTCCGGCGGCAGAGTCCATACGAACCATGCTACTACGTAGATACCGCCGATGATACCGTAGAGCAGGCGGCGGCTCATCTTATCACCGAGCTGCATGAAGATGAGAAAGGTGCCGACAAAGGAAATTACGAAGGAACCTACGCTCATGAGCTGGCTCATGGAGTTGGAGAGGTTGCCGACGTGTTCAAAGATGTAAGGCATGAAGAAGCCCCAAGTGCTTGCGCAGAGGTTCCAAATGGTGTAAACGCCGCAGAGGAACAGAACGGTTTTGAGGTTGATGCCGGAGAGGATTTCAGAGTAAGAGATAGGTTTAACTTTGCCTTCAGCGATGAGTTTCTTTTCAGCTTCTTTAGCTGCTTTCCAGTCGTTGGATTCAGGCATCTGCAGACGCTGATACCAAACCCAAGCAGCTACGATGATCAAATGACCGAATACGATACGGTTGCCGATGAGTCCGTACTGGTTGAGCCATGCAGACAGTGCCAGTACAACCGCCGGGCCAAGGGCCCAGGCGAACTGGGCAGAACCGCAGTGCTTTGCGCGGTCTTTAGCAGGTGCTTCTTCAGCGATCAGCGTCCAGGAAGCAACGATATCAGCACCAACGCCGAGACCGACGATGATGTAGCCTGCCAGGAGCATCGGGTAGTTCATGCCGAATACGATGAACAGCATACCGATGATGTAGATCAGAAGGTCATAAGTGTAAACGAATTTACGTCCGTATTTATCGCAGATACGGCCGCCGATTAATGCACCGACAGCAGCGGAACCGGCATTGGAGGATAATGCTGCAAGAGCACCCATCTGAACGCCGTCCATGCCGAGATATGCCTGCCAGAGGCTAAGGCCTGCTGCGCCTGCAACGATAGAGCCTGCATCGATGTACGATGTCATGGCTGCCAGTATCGTCTTTTTCCAAGGCGAAGGTTCTTTATAAGTCATGATGATATCTCCTTTAAAAGCAATATGAAATATTTTTATATTGTTGTTTTTATACTAACTAAGGATAAAATTCTTAAAATTGCATTCAAATCCAACAGCGGTCTATGCTTC
>CATYZV010000181.1 GCA_958415865.1 uncultured Selenomonadaceae bacterium | reverse complement strand
GATATGGAGAGTGCTCTGGCGGAACGCGAATGGGATTGACATCATTTATATTTTTAAATAGCAAAAATTTATGATATACTAGCGTATATATTAATAAGTTTAATCTTAGGAGATGTTTCGATGATACTGAATAAAAAATCTGTAGAGCTTCTGGCACCGGCAGGCAACTGGGATACGCTCGTTGCCGCTATTGATGCGGGAGCAGATGCAGTCTACTTGGGCGGCAAGCATTTCAATATGCGAATGCTCAAGTCTGATGCCAATTTCGACAATGAAATGCTGAAAAAAGCAGTCGAATACGCCCATGCTCACGGTGTTATGCTGTACGTAACGATCAACAATCTGATCAGCGATGAAGAAATTCCTGAGCTGGAAGAATATTTGACCTACCTCAATGAAATACAGCCGGATGCTGTGCTGATTCAGGACTTGGCAGTGGCTCAGATAGTCAACAAGCTCGGTCTAAATCTGACCATGCACGCTTCCATAATGATGAATTCGCACAACAATGCCGCTATCAAGAAATTAAAGCAGTACGGCATCCGCCGCGTCGTCGTCAGCCGCGAAATGTCATTGAAGGAACTCAGCGAGCTGAAAGCGGTGGACAGCGATTTTGAATTGGAATACTTCGTGCACGGTGATATGTGCATTTCTGAAAGCGGTCAGTGCATTCACTCCGGCGTGCTGTTCGCCAACAGCAGCAACCGCGGCCGCTGCATGAAAGCCTGCCGCTGGCCTTACAAGATAGTCGACGAAGCGACCGGCGAAGAAGTGCCGACGACGACTGACGGCGATTACAAGCTGGCACTGAAGGATATGTGCATGTACCGCAACATCCCGGATCTGATTCAAGCCGGTGTCTATTCGTTTAAAGTCGAAGGCAGAATGCGCAGTGCCGATTTCGTAGCTCATATAATCCGCATCTACCGCCGCGCCATCGACGCATACGTCGCCGACCCTGCCGGCTACCACATCAACGAAGAGGACTGGAAGAGCCTGTTTGACAGCCGCGTGCGCGATTATTCCACCTGCTTTGCCATGGACAAGCCCGACAGCCGCGCCATCGGCTACACGGGCGAACGCGAACCGCGTTTCTTCAGCCATGCTACGAAAGAAGCAGAACTGGAATGCAGCTGGCTCCGCGAAGAACGCCCCATTGACTGCGCTCCGAATCATAAGCCGCTCTTATCCGTGAAAGCCGCGACGCTCACTCATGCGCGTCAGGCACTTGCAAACGGTGCTGATATTATCTACGCCGGCGGCGAAGTCTACCGCCCGAACAATCCTTGGACGCTCGCTGAAATCAAGACTGCCGTCGATGAAGCTCATGCCGCAGGTGCAAAGCTAATCGTCAACACGCCGCGCACCACGCTCAAAGACCAGTGCGGCGAACTCGAACAGCTCTGCCGCGATCTGGAAGATATCAAGCCGGACGGCATCATGGCAGGCAACCTCGGCGCGGCATCCATAATCCGCGAATTGACTGACCTGCCTGTTTATGCTGACCACAGCTTCAATTTGTTCAACCACAAAGCAACGGAATTTCTCAAGGATAACGGCATAGTTAATGGCACAGCGTCCTACGAACTGCCGTTTACTCAGGTGCGCACCTTGGTGGAATCCAGTCCTCTGCCGATTACTTTAACGGTTCACGGCAATATAGAGGCTATGATCTCCGACAGCAATATTCCTGCTATGAATATGAATTTTGACCCGCTGACGAATCCGGATTTAAACGACAAGCATTTTGCCCTGCTTGATACCGTAGACGGAAAGCACTCCATGCGCATGGACCAGTACGGACGCATCCACATACTGTTCACGCACGACCTCTGCCTGCTGCCTTACCTTGACAAATTGACGGGCGCAGCCGTGCTCCGCATCGAAGCGCAGGATTATACGCCGGAGCTGACTGCTGAAATCGTCAAGACGTACCGCAGTGCCATTGACAAAAAACTGACCGATTTGACGGCAGCGGCAAAGCAGCTTGCCAAGCTCAGCCCCCGTCCGCTGGGCATCGGTGCTTACCGCTACAAAAAATCCAACTGATTTTTATAAATATATATTACAAGGAAGCTGAGAATTATGCCTGAATATATAGGTCCCGCTAAATGCCTGGAAAAAAAGAAAAAATACATCATTCCCTGCCTCGGCCATTTCTTTACCGACCCGCCGCAGTTCGTGCGCGGTGAAATGCAGTACCTTTACGACAGCACCGGCAAAAAATACCTCGACTGCTTTGCCGGCGTATCCGTTATCAACTGCGGCCACTGCAACCCGGAAATCACGGGCAAAGTAGCACAGCAGGTGCAAACATTGCAGCACGTCTGCAACATCTACCTGACGGAAAATATCTACAATCTCGCGGAAAAACTTGCCGAAGTAACGCCCGGCAGGCTGCAAAAATCCTTCTTCTGCTCGACCGGCACGGAAGCCAATGAAGGCGCGCTGCTGCTCGCCAACATCTACAACGGCAGAAGCGAATTTCTCGCATTGCGCAACGGGCTGCACGGCAGGACGAAGCTCACGATGAACTTGACCGGCATCGGAATGTGGCGCACCGACCCCAACCCTGTCGGCGGCATCCACTTTGCCCCCAATCCCTACTGCTATCGCTGTCCGCTGGGCAAGCGGTTCCCCGAATGTGATTACGCCTGCGCCAACGCCGTAGATGACATAATCAGCTACGCGACGAGCGGCAATGTCTCGGCTATGATCTGCGAAACGATTCAGGGCAATGCCGGCATCGTAACACCGCCGCCGGGCTACTTCAAACGCCTCAAGGAAATCCTCGATAAGCACGGCATACTGCTCATAATTGACGAAGTACAGACAGGCTTTGCACGCACCGGCAAGATGTTCGCCATCGAAAATTACGGCGTAGAACCCGATATCATGACAATGGCAAAAGCACTCGGCAACGGTGCTCCGATAAGCTGCTTCATCTCGCGCCCTGAAATAGCCGACACTTATACCAAGCCCGGCGCGTCGACACTCGGCGGCAACCCCGTATCGACTACGGCAGGACTTGCCGTCATCGAGTACATCCAAAAGCACGACTTGGCGAAAAAAGCCTATGAACGCGGCGAACAGCTCCGCGCCGGACTGCGCGAGCTTCAAAAGAAATTCCCGTTCATTGGCGATGTGCGCGGACTGGGCCTTATGACAGGCGCGGAAATCGTCAACCCCGATAAAAGCCCTGCGCCCGACAAGCTGGAATTCATCGATGAAACGATGAAAGACCGCGGCTTCATAATCGGCAAAAACGGCATTGCCAGAAATGTCCTCGCCTTCCAGCCGCCGCTTGTTATCAGCGAAGAAAATATCAATGACCTGCTCAACAATCTCGAAGATGTCATGAGCCAAGTGAAATAATCACTTATCGATTTCAATATAAAAGCACTGCTCTCTTTCGTGCCCATACCGTAAAGAGAACAGTGCTTTTTTCCTATGGAGATAATTTTATGCCTATAGTCAAATTATTTCAAGTAATAATCGCATCGCTATTCATGCTGATGATATGCGCAAATAACGGCTATGCCGCGCACAAAGGCAAAGCACTTGCGCCTGGCAGCTGCATCGCCATAGCCGCGCCTGCCTCAGGCATGGACGATATCGACATAACTCTCGCCGTGCGCAAATTGGAAAGCTGGGGCTACAAAGTCAAGCTCGCACCGCATATATACGCCCAATCCGGTTACCTCGCCGGCTCTGATGAACTGCGTGCCGCCGACCTCAACGCCCTGTTCGCCGACGATGAAGTGGATGCCATACTCTGCCTGCGCGGCGGCTACGGCTCTGCCCGTATGCTCGATTTGCTCGATTACGATTTAATCGCCGCACATCCCAAAATGCTAATCGGCTACAGCGATATCACGGCACTGCACGCAGCCTTGCTCCAAAAAGCAGACTTAGCAGTGATTCACGGGCCGATGGCGATAGACATCAGCGACGACGGCTACAACTACACCGATGAACGGCTGCGCTACGGACTTTCTCATACGAATATAAGCGACACAGGTGAATTTCCTCTGCCGCCGAACCATAGATTAGAAGTGCTCTACCCCGGCAGAGCGCAGGGAAAACTGATAGGCGGCAACCTCGCCGTCATTGCCTCGCTGTGCGGCACACCGTATGAACTAAAAGCCGACAGCGGCAGCATTTTATTCCTCGAAGAAGTCAGCGAAGACAGCTACGTAATAGATAGGTATATGCGCCAGCTCTGGCTAAGCGGCTTATTAAAACGGGTCAAAGGCATCGTCGTCGGCACCCTGCGCCACTGCGAGCCGCTGACGCAGCAGCCCTTTGACTACTCCGTGCGCCAAGTATTTGAACAGTATGCAGCTATGGCACAGATACCCGTGCTTTACAACTTCCCCGCGGGCCACGGACCCATCAACGGCTTTCTGCCTTTAGGCGTTCAGGCGGAGATCATAGCCGATACTGACGCACCGAAATTATTCATATTAGAAGATTACGCTCTGAAGCGATAGATATCATGCTGTTCGATGAATAAAAATATATAATGATACAAAGT
>CATYZV010000180.1 GCA_958415865.1 uncultured Selenomonadaceae bacterium | reverse complement strand
TACGAATCTGCGCATCAAAGAAGCGATCAGCAAGGGCGAAGCACAGCTCGGCGAAAACGGCCGCATCCTCGTCCGCCCCTCCGGCACAGAACCGCTTATCCGCGTGATGGCTGAAGGTCCTGACCAAGATGAGCTGAATGATATCTGCAATAAAATCGCCGAAGTAGTAAAAGCACAGCAGGGCTGATTTTAGAGGAAAATATCAAGTATCTATTGACAAAATGACGACTTATCTTTAAAATATGAGCATGCACCGATGAACAAGTATCACCGCTGAAATGGTGAAGTTATTCAAAGTGCATGCTCATTTTAGATACTGTGCTGAACTGCATTAGATATTAAAAAGACCATTGTCTTAGCGCTGGCTCTGCTTGGCAGAGTACGAGGAAGAAGTTATCGAATTATCAGCGGATGCTTCTCGGCTCAATCTCGTCGATAGATACTGACAAAACGCCCAAGCAATTGGACAGACAAATCAGTGGAGGATTCTTTCAGCAGGTATCGTACAAAATTTTATATTTTCAGGAGGTACTGCATATGTGTGGTATTGTTGGTTACGTTGGTGAAAAACAGGCTGCTGACTTTCTTCTCGATGGCTTGACGAAGCTGGAATACAGAGGCTATGACTCTGCCGGCATCGCTGTATTTGACGGACAGAAGATCGACGTGGAAAAAACCGTAGGCCGTTTATCCGCTCTCAAGGACAAGATCAAGGACAAAATGCCCCAGGGCACTATCGGCATCGGCCACACCAGATGGGCAACGCACGGCCGCCCCTCTGATGTAAATGCTCATCCGCACACGGACTGCACCGGCAAATTCGTAATCGTTCACAACGGCATAATCGAAAACTTCATGCCGCTCAAGGAAGAACTCATCGCCAAAGGACATAAATTCGTTTCGGAAACGGATACAGAAGTCGTAGCTCATCTGCTGGAAGAAGTTTACGACGGCGATTTCCTCAAATCGGTAAACAAAGTCCTCGACCGCATCGAAGGTTCCTACTCTCTCGTTTTCATGTGCCAGGATCACCCGGATACACTCATCTGCACGAAGAAAGACAACCCGCTGGTAATCGGCCTCGGCGAAGGTGAAAACTTCATCGCTTCCGACATCCCGGCTATCATCTCCCATACGCGCCGCACTTACATCATGAACGACGGCGAAATCGCTGTAGTCAAAAAAGACGGCGTATGGATCACCGATAGAAAAGGCAATCCTATCACCAAAAAAGTATTCGTAGTAAACTGGAATGCTGAAGCAGCTGAAAAAGGCGGCTACGAACATTTCATGCTCAAAGAAATCCACGAACAGCCCAAAGCAGTCAGAAACACCGTTTCTCCCCGCATCAACAAAGACAATACGGCTGTCGTGCTCGATGAACTGAAATGGACGAAGGAATACATCGAATCCTTCAACAAGATTTATATCGTTGCCTGCGGCACGGCATACCATGCAGGACTCGTCGGCAAATACTACATCGAAAAACTCGCCCGCATACCGGTCGAAATCGACATCGCATCTGAATTCAGATACCGCGATCCCATCATCGACACGAAAACGATGACCATCGTTTTGAGCCAGTCCGGCGAAACGAGCGACACGCTGGCAGCACTCAAAGAATCGAAACGCCTCGGCGCGAAGACTCTCGCAGTTACCAACGTAGTAGGCTCCTCCATCGCCCGCGAAGCAGATCAGGTGCTCTACACTTGGGCAGGCCCGGAAATCGCCGTTGCTTCCACCAAAGCATACACGACTCAGCTCGTTACGATGTTCCTGCTTGCTATGTATATGTCCGGTCTCAAAGGCACTGTAACGCCGGAAAGAACACACGACCTCTTAAATCAGCTGCGCGCACTGCCCGACCAGATCGGCAGAACGCTGGAAGATGTAGAACCGATCAAGACGTTTGCCAAGAAATACGCCTTCAACAATGACGTATTCTACATCGGCCGCTCCCTCGACTACTACGTATCGCTGGAAGGCGCACTGAAACTCAAGGAAATTTCCTACATTCACGCTGAAGCATACGCAGCAGGCGAACTCAAGCACGGCACCTTGGCACTGATAGAAACAGGCGTTCCCGTAATCGCACTTGCCACCCAGAAGAGCGTTTACGAAAAGACCTTGAGCAATATCAAAGAAGTAAAAGCACGCGATGCAGTCATCATCGGCATTGCAGCTGAAGACGACAACGAACTGGAAAAATACGTTGACCACGTTATCAAAGTTCCCGTAACGGATGAACTCTTGATCCCGCTGCTCACCGTAGTACCCCTCCAGCTGCTCGCTTATTACGCTGCCATCACCCGCGGCTGCGACGTAGATAAACCCCGCAACCTCGCAAAATCCGTAACAGTAGAATAACAGTATCACTGCTGTAAATAAAAAAGGCATTTCTTCTAATTTAGAAGAAATGCCTTTTTTGCAGTAAAATATTATTTTTTCTTGTCGGTAAGCTCGAAGATTACATCGCGCAGTTCGGCGGCTCGTTCAAATTCGAGATTGCGCGAGGCTTCCTGCATTTCTTTTGTAAGAGCATGAATCAGTTTTTGTTTTTCTTTGGCAGTCATCTTCGGTTTTTTCTTGGCTGTCTTCGTGCTGTAAGAGGTTTTGTCTTCGGCTACCATGGTCGTTTCGATTAGGTTCTTGATTTTTTTCTTGATGGTCGTCGGCGTTATATGGTGCGCTTTGTTGTAGCTGTTTTGGATTTCACGGCGGCGCTGTGTTTCGTCGATGGCGCGCTGCATGGAGTCGGTGATGCGGTCGGCATACATGATGACTTTGCCGTCGGCATTGCGGGCGGCGCGCCCGATGGTCTGAATCATGGAGGTTTCAGAGCGCAAAAAGCCTTCTTTATCAGCATCGAGAATAGCTACGAGCGATACTTCCGGCATATCCAGCCCTTCGCGCAGCAGGTTGATGCCGACGAGTACGTCGAATTTGCCGAGGCGCAGGTCGCGGATGATTTCGGCGCGTTCAATCGTGGCGATATCGGAGTGCAGGTAGCGGACTTTGATGCCCATTTCCTTGAAGTAGTCAGTGAGGTTTTCCGCCATTTTTTTCGTCAGGGTGGTGATCAGCACGCGTTCATCTTTTTTGATGCGCAGCTTTATTTCACCCAAGAGGTCATCTATCTGCCCTTTGAGAGGGCGGACTTCTATCAGGGGGTCCAAAAGCCCCGTAGGGCGGATTATCTGTTCTACAACTTGATTTGCCTGACTTAGTTCATACTGTGCAGGGGTTGCTGAGACGTAGACTATCTGATTGATGTGCCGGACGAATTCTTCAAATTTCAGCGGTCTGTTGTCAAAGGCCGAGGGCAGGCGGAAGCCGTTGGCGACGAGTGATTCCTTGCGCGAGCGGTCGCCGGCGTACATGGCGCGTATCTGCGGCACTGTAACGTGTGATTCGTCGATTACTATCATAAAGTCGTCGGGAAAGTAATCGAGCAGTGTATAAGGGGCTTCACCGGGCTTTCTGCCGGTCAGATGGCGCGAATAGTTTTCGATGCCGGAGCAGTAGCCCATTTCCTCCATCGTTTCGAGGTCGTAATTAGTGCGCTGCTCCAGCCGCTGTGCTTCGAGCAATTTGCCGTCATCGCGCAGTTTCTTGAGCTGCTGCTGCAATTCCGTTTGAATGGAGTCGATAGCGGCTTTCATATGTTCCTTGGACGTTACGTAATGAGATGCCGGATATATCAGCACGTGCTTGCGCTCGCCGTATACTTCGCCGGTGATGGTATCGACTTCCAGTATGCGGTCTATCTCATCGCCGAACAGCTCAATGCGCACAGCCCTATCGCTGTAGCCGGCAGGGAAAATCTCCACGACATCGCCGCGCACGCGGAATTTGCCGCGGTCGAAATTTACATCATTGCGCTCGTATTGAATCGACACGAGCTTGCGCAGAATTTCATCGCGCGGATACTCCTGCCCCTCGCGCACCGACAGCACCATATCGTAGTAATCCTCCGGCGAACCCAAGCCGTAAATGCACGATACGCTGGCTACTATTATGACATCGCGCCGCTCAAACAGCGAGCAGGTGGCAGAATGGCGCAGCTTGTCGATTTCATCGTTGATGGATGAATCCTTTTCGATATAAGTGTCAGTCTGGGCGATGTACGCTTCCGGCTGATAGTAATCGTAATAGCTGACGAAGTATTCCACCGCGTTGTGCGGAAAAAACTCTTTAAATTCGCTCGCCAGCTGTGCCGCCAATGTCTTATTGTGCGCGATTACAAGCGTCGGCTTTTGCACTTTTTCAATCAACTTTGCTATAGTAAAAGTTTTACCCGTGCCCGTAGCACCGAGCAATACCTGAGCCGTCTGACCGTTTTCAATGCCCTGCGCCAGCTTTTCAATAGCCTGCGGCTGGTCGCCCGTCGGCTCAAACGGTGCCTCTACCTTAAAAGGAACTTTATCTTCTAAATGCAGCGTCTTCAGCTGCGGAACTTGTGGCATAATATCATCTCTCTTTACTTGAAAATAATCACCGCTTGGAACTTTGCGGTGATTAGGATATTCTTTGCAGAATTGAGCTTTTCATTTATAATATTTATTATAGAT
>CATYZV010000179.1 GCA_958415865.1 uncultured Selenomonadaceae bacterium | reverse complement strand
TCATTTTTGTAAGTAATAGATATAAATGAGCGGTATTTGCCCAAAATATAATTGGCATACAATTTGCAACTTATGTAATATATCACCATAGATACGAAATACACCTAAAAGGGGAGTTTTTAATGAAAGACTTAAATTTATCATCGTTTCCGGAATTAAAACACAGCCGCCCGGAAAAAATCATTCAGTTCGGCGAAGGCAATTTCATCCGCGCTTTTATCGACTGGATGATCCACGAAATGAACACGCAGGGAACGTTTGACGGCTCAGTCGTCGCCATCCAGCCCACTCCGCACGGCAAAGTAGTAGGCAAGCTGAATGCACAGGACGGGCTTTTTACAGTCATTCTGCGCGGCATTGAAAACGGTAAAGTCATCAACAAAAAGGAAATCATAACTTCCATAAGCCGCGGCATCAATCCTTATACGGACTGGCAGGATGTGCTCAAATGCGCTGAAAATCCCGATATGCAGTTCGTATTCTCCAACACTACGGAAGCAGGCTTGACTTATAACGGCGAAGACACTGCTGAAATGACACCGCCCTTGTCCTTCCCGGCAAAGCTGACACTGTTCCTCTACCACCGCTGGCAGTATTTCCAAGGCGCACAAGACAAGGGTATGTACATCATTCCCTGCGAACTCTTGGAAGACAACGGCAAACTGCTAAAGGATATCCTCTTAAAATATATTGCTCAGTGGGAGCTGCCGCAGGAATTTGCCGCATGGCTGGAAAATGCCAATAAATTCTACAACACGCTTGTCGACAGAGTTGTCAGCGGCTATCCTAAAGATGAAGTCGAATCGCTGACGGCTGAAATGGGCTACAATGACTTATTGATAGCCTGCGGCGAACCGTTCCACTTTTTTGCCATTGAAGGCGATGAATCGTTAAACGATGTGCTGCCTCTGGCTACAAGCGGATTAAATGCCGTCGTTGAAAAAGATATTTCCAAGTACCGCCAGAGAAAAGTACGCCTGCTAAACGGCGGCCATACGGCAAATGTACCGGCAAGCTTCTTGGCAGGGCTGGATACCGTCGTGGAAATGATGGACGATAAAATCACCGGCACATTTGCAAAACAGGTCATCAAGACCGTGCTGCTGCCGTCCGTTTCCATGGACAAAAAAATGCTGGAAGAATTTGCCGATGCAGTCATCGAACGCTTCCAAAATCCGTTTATCAAGCACCAGCTCCAGAGCATTCTGCTAAATTCCACCTCGAAGTTCAAGGCACGTGTACTGCCTTCTATATTAGAATACAAGCAGAAATTCGGCAATTTCCCGGCAGAGCTTTCCTTTGCCTTTGCTGCATACATCTACCTTTACAAAACCGATGAAACAGACGGCGGCAATTTCACCGTCCTGCACAACGGCGCGAAATGCGAACTCAGAGATGATGCCTCAGCTGTGGCAAAACTGACAGGAGCTTGGAAAGAATACGACGGCACAGCCGATTCAGCAAAAGCACTCGTCAAGCAGATTTTAGGCGATGAAGATCTCTGGGGCGAAGACCTCAGTGCCCACGCTGAACTCGCAGCTGACGTAGCAAAATACCTGCAAGCGATTGACGCAGACGGCACTAAAGCCGTGATGCAGGGTTTGCTAAAGTAAAAATTTAGATACAAAGGAAAAGTTATTTATGGATGTATTGCAGATAAACCCCTTGGACAATGTAGCAGTAGCAATAACCGACCTGCCGGCAGGAAAGCAGGTTGAAGCCAGCGGCAAAACGCTCGTACTGGCACAGGACATCCCTGCCGGCCATAAAGTGGCACTGCGCGATATTGCCAAGGGCGAAAATATAATAAAGTACAGCTTCCCCATTGCCCATGCGATTGAAAATATAACAGCTGGCAGCCATGTGCATACGCACAATGTAAAGACGAATCTCGGAGCATTGCTCGACTACACGTATGAACCCACGCCCAAAGCAGAACTTCCCGCACGTGCCGATACCTCTTTCATGGGCTACAGGCGCGAAAACGGCAAAGTCGGCGTGCGCAACGATATCTGGATAATTCCGACGGTCAACTGCGTAACGAATACCGTGCGCTATCTGGAAAAATACGGCAGGCAGCTGATTGCAGATTACGACAGTATCGACGACTGCATCGGCATAACTCACCCTTACGGATGCTCGCAGATAGGCGAGGATTATGTGATGACGCAGAAGATACTCGCCGCACTCGTCAATCATCCCAACGCCGGAGCAGTATTGGTCATAGGGCTGGGCTGTGAAAACAACAACGTAGCCGAATTCAAAAAAGTCTTAGGCGATTACGATGAAAATAGAGTGAAGTTCCTCATAACGCAGGAAGCAGAGGACGAAGAAGCTGCCGGAGAAGAACTTCTGCGCCAGCTCGCCGCGTATGCTAATAATTACAAGCGCGAAAAATGCCCGCTTAGCGATCTGCACGTAGGCTTAAAATGCGGCGGCTCGGACGGCTTTTCAGGCATCACGGCAAACCCGCTTATAGGCGAATTCTCCGACCTCTTGATCGGCAGCGGCGGCTCCACCGTCCTGACCGAAGTGCCGGAGATGTTCGGCGCGGAAACACTGCTGATGAACAGAGCTGTAGATAAAAAAGTTTTCGACGATACAGTGGAGCTCATCAACGACTTCAAGCAGTATTTCAAGCGGTACAATCAGCCCATCTCCGACAATCCCTCGCCCGGCAATAAAAAAGGCGGCATAACGACCCTAGAAGATAAATCCCTGGGCTGCGTCCAAAAAGGCGGCCATGCACCCGTCGTCAACGTCATGAAGTACGGCGGCCACGACCAGAAAATAGGCTTGAACCTGCTGCAAGGACCCGGCAACGACTCCATATCCACAACAGTACTGGCGGCTTCCGGCTGTCAGATGATACTGTTTTCCACCGGCAGAGGCACGCCTTGGGGCACCGTAGTGCCGACGATGAAGCTCGCCACCAATTCCCGCCTCGCCACGCACAAAGCAAACTGGATTGACTTCAATGCCGGAAAACTGCTCGAAGGCACAGCGATGGAAAAATTGCGCGATGAATTGTTCGACCTCGTGCTCGACGTAGCCTCAGGCAAGAAAACCAAAGCAGAACTAAGGGATTTCCATGAAATAGCCATCTGGAAAGACGGAGTTACGGAATAAACATTAAAAAAGATTAACTAAAACAAAAGCTGTAAAGAGGTTTCAATAACTCTTTACAGCTTTTTTTATCATCTAGCCAGCTGGCGTATCCATTTGTAGCTTCTAAACCGCCAAAAGGCAGGCACGCATTTGAATATCTGGTCGGACTGTATGACGAGCACGACGAGTTCCACCGGCCAATGCCATACGAACGCAGAGAGAAAAGACAGCGGCATCACGATCGCCCATATGCTAACTATCGTCAATATCATGACGAAACGCGTATCCCCGGAGCCTTGGATTATGCCGTTTAGCACCGGCATTTGGTACGACATGCCGACCATGACAATGCTCATAACGGCGATGAGATTGATAGAAAGCTCCGTTGCACTGTCGCTCAGCTGGTACAGCGACATCAGCGGATAACGCAGTGAGAATAAAATCACAGCGAGAATTATACCCAAAGTGATGTCGATGACAGACAGAGTGCGCGCATCAGAGCGGATTCGCGCCAAATCGCCGCGCCCGATGGCATTGCCTATCAGCACGCCGGAAGTAGAGCTTATAGCAAAGACGATTACTTTTAAATACTGGAAAAACGTCGTGGCAACAGAATTTGCCGCGATAGCATCATCAGACAGATGACCCAAGATAGCCGTCTGAATCGGCACAGAAACACACCAGAAAATCTGCGCTATCAGAATAGGCCAAGCCACCTTGCTAAAATCCTTCGACAAGCCGCCGGTCTGCTTCAAAAGCCCGGTGCCGGAGAACAAAAAAATCTTCTTGTCGACCTTCATAGCATAGACGACCACAATAGCCAATTCCACAATGCGGGCGATGAACGTACCGACAGCAGCGCCACGTATGCCCATTTCAGGAAAACCAAAATGCCCGAAGATAAGCACATAATTGATACCCGCATTGACTATCAGAGAAACCACGGAAATATAAAAAGCTATCTTCACCGTGCCCACACTGCGCAAGGAAGCAAGCAAAGTATTGCTTATGATGAACAAAATAAACGTCCACTGAATAAGCTGCAAATAATCCTTGCCCTCAGCGACGATAGCATCCGACCTCGTGAACAGATGCAGCAGCTCATCAGGGAAGAAAAAACAGACCAGCACCACACAAGCCCCAAACACCAGCCCCGCCTTCAGCGCAATCCCCGTCAGCTCCCGAATCGGCCCTATCTTCTGCCTGCCCCAGTACTGCGAAGTCAGCACCACCAGCGCACTGCCGAGGCTGAACGTCATATACTGCACCACAAAAAAAATCTGATTGACGATCGCCGCGCCCGACAAAGCCTCCTGACTATAACTGCCCAGCATGATATTATCCGTCATATTGATACTGTACGCCACAAGATTTTGCAGCGACACAGCACACATCATGCCAAACAGCGTCTTATAAAAAACCTTATCCCTTGTAAAAAAACTCTCTTTCGATACTTCAGCCGCCATATAAAAAC
>CATYZV010000178.1 GCA_958415865.1 uncultured Selenomonadaceae bacterium | reverse complement strand
TTGCACCTTATATCCCCATAGATAAATCTAGGGGCATTACGGTGCTATTGGTAAATCAGTTCTAAGCACCTTTGCTTATCGCTTAATATTTATTTCTTAACATGAGAATATGTTATCTCGTATTGAGATAATAGTCAAGTGTTATCGATCAAAATTTATCTTTGTCTTTAGGCGGTGTGATGTCGATTATGCGGTTGGGCTTGTCTTGGCTAGGTTCGGTGTACTGCGCATCCTGTTCGCCGCTGTAGACGTGGTGATTGGTGAAATCGCTATTGCTGCCGTTCATGCGCGTGCCGCATTCGGGGCAGAACTTAGGCGGGTTGTTGCGGTCGGGGGATACCCAGCCGCAGTTGGGGCAGCGGATGTTGTTTTCGGGGTATTGGCTTGCTGCGTAAACATTGTCGTCTTTTTTCTTGCCGAAGAATCTGCGGAACAGTGCCATCAGAAGCATTACGACGACGGCTATCAGCACGATGTTGAAGAGTGCGCCGAGGATGTCAGCGAACATGCTGCCCATGCCGAAGCCGAACATGCTGCTCAGCATGCTGCCGAGAAACATGCCGCCTGCGAACAGGCCTATGTTTCTGAGTGCGCTGCCCCAGCGGCTGCCTGACTGCTGAGTTGTCTGGTTAGCAGTCGTATTCGTCTTGTTAGCTGTAGCAGCGTTATTAGTCGTATTGTTCGTAGTGGTATTTGTTTTATTCTGATCAGCGGCATTCGTCTTAGGTGCTTCTGTCTTGGGGGCATCCGTTTTGGGAGCGGAGGGTGTCAGGGATTTAGTCGTTGCTGCCGGAGCAGAGAAACCGCCGCCTCCTGCTTTGCCGCCTTTGGCGAAAGCTGCACCGCTGAGTGCGAACACGCAGATCATCACGATGGCGAGGATTCGTTTACATTTAAAATTCATTAATCATTAGCTCTCTTTCAAAAACAATAGGTTATTTATTATCCATATGATAATTATTTTACCATATAAAGTATTGCCAATCAATTGACAAGTACATTAATTTTCTCTAATGAAGCTGCCTAGCTCAGAGCAGTGCCCAGATGGTCAGCACCAGTACGCCCGGTATGCCGAATACACCGGCGATGAAGGCGGAGAGAAAATTGATGGGGATGTAGACAATGCCGAGAAAGTTGATGGCGTAGAGGACGATCGCGCCGATTATGCTGTTGTAAATGGCTTTCCAGAGCAGCGAGAGCGGCAGGGAAAGGACTTTGGTTACAGCGCAGAGTACCAAGAGACCTACGAAAAAAGCTACGACTAAAGTTGACATAAAAATTCACTCCTTATAGCAAAAACGCACGGCAATCAACCATGCGTTTTGTTTAGAATTTGCTGTTTTACATTTCGCGGCGGTTTTCAACGGCTTTTGCCAAGGTTACTTCGTCAGCGTATTCAAGATCTCCGCCGACAGGCAGGCCGTGAGCGATGCGCGTTACCTTGATGCCGAGCGGTTTTAACAGCTTGGCAATGTACATCGCGGTCGCTTCGCCTTCGATGTTGGGATTGGTCGCCATGATGACTTCTTTTACTTTGTCATCGTATAGGCGGTTTAAGAGTTCTTTGATGCGGATGTCTTCAGGTCCTACGCCGTCGATCGGCGACAGTGCGCCATGCAGCACGTGATAAACGCCTTTGTAGTCGCGCATGCGCTCCATGGCGGTAACATCGCGCGGCTGTTCGACCACACAGATGGTGGAATGGTCGCGAGCAGGCGATGCGCAGATGATGCAGGGGTCGGTGTCGCTGATGTTGCAGCAGACAGAGCAAAGGCCTATCTTCTCTTTTGCCTCGATGATGGCCTGCGCCAGTGCTTTGGCCTTTTCAGGCTCCATGTCGAGAATGTGGTACGCCAGGCGCACGGCGGTCTTGGAGCCTATGCCGGGCAGGGCGCGGAAGTGCTCGATGAGCTTGGCCATCGGCTCGATGTACTTCATCAGAACAATCCGGGCGGTAAGTTGAGTCCGCTGGTGAGCTTGCTCATTTCTGAAGACATCATTTCATCGACTTTGACCATGGCCTGGTTTACAGCCGACAAGATGAGGTCCTGCAGCATTTCCACATCTTCAGGATCTACGGCAGCTTTGTCGATGGTCAGGGACTGCAGCTGTTTTTCGCCGTTCATAACGACTTTGACTACACCGCCGCCGACGCTGACTTCAACGGTTTTCTGCTTGAGTTCATCCTGCATTTTTTTCATGTTGGCCTGCATTTTCTGAACTTTTTTCATCATGCCGGCCATATTGCCTTGATTGAACATCTATTTTCCTCCGATTTATAATATTGTAGATTGAATTATATATTTAGATTAGCAAAATTAAAGCTAATCGTCAATCGCTTAATTACTTATGATTTTTTTTATGGAATTCATTTTCGGGCATGGGTGCGCCGCCGAATACCTCCATAGCTGTCTTTAATGTGTGCCTGCCTTCCGGTGTCAGGCTACTGAAATCATCGGCAGGCGATTCGGCAATGTAATTATCGTCTTCGCTGCCGCTGTAGTCGTTATCCGTCGGCATCGGTATATCGTTGGGAAAGTCCGGCATGGGAATGTCTTCTTCAGGCGGTGCGGGCGGCGTGGAATGAGCCGGCGCGGTATTTGCTGAAGGCATAGGTGCCGCAGGCTTTGCGTTGATGACCGGCTGTCGGACGGGGCGTGCTGATGCTGCGGTTCTTGCCGGTGTCTGAACGGCGATGCTGTCGTTCGTCGTGCACATCAGGCGCAGATTGCAGCCGGTGATGTTTTTGAGCACATCTTCGATCAGCAGGCGGTAATCGTCTTTTTCTGTGCGTGCCTGCAAAAACGGGCTGTCAAAGTGAATGAAGAATTGATTGTCCGTAATTTTGTAGGGCACTGCTTTATTGACACAGGCGGCGACGACTATCTTGCGGCGTGCTTTGAGACCGCCGAGTACATTCTGCCAGACGGAGGCAGGGTCTAGTCCCGGAGGCAGAGAAGCTGCCGGAGCAGGCTGAGGTTTTATCTCTGCACTCGGCGCATTGCTAAGCGGAGCGGCCGGAGCTGCCGTATAAACGGGCATTGCGGCAGGCCGTTCATTTATGGCTGAAACCTGCTGGCTCAGTGCTTTGATTATGCGTTCCATGCTGGCTATCTTGCGTTCAAGCGAGGATATTTTTATATCGTAATTGGCCGCGGGCGGTGCAAAGGCTGCCTGCGGTGCGGGCGGTACAGCAGGAGCGGCAGCGGGAGCTGAAGATTCGTTCAGTTCATCGCGCCAGCATAATTTCAAAAACAGTACCTCGGCTGTTATGCGCGGCTGTGAAGCCCACTTAGCCTCAGCTGCGGCGGCGTGCACTTGGCGCACCATATCCATTATCTGTTCATGAGAAAAGGCACTGCTCTGTTTTTGCAGCACGCTTTCATCTTCGAGGTACATATCTAGGTTCAGCAGCTTTCCTGCCGCTTTGTATATCATAAGTGAGCGCAGGTGCAGCATAAATTCATTTAATAGCTGTTTTATCTCCTTGCCCTGGCTCAGTATCTCGCTGATAGTCATCAGTGCATTTTGGGAATCCTTGGCGATGACATCATCGGTGAGCTGCCAGATGGACGAGTGGCCGACTAAGCCCAGCACTTTTTTGACTTCGCTTTCCGTAAGCTCGTCTTTCGTGAAGGCAAGGCACTGGTCCAGCAGGCTCAGCGCGTCGCGCATACCGCCGTCGGCTTGGACGGCGATGACTTCGAGGGCTTCTTTCTGCGCTGCTATATGCTGTTCTTTAACAACGGTCATCAAGCGAGAGAGAATATCTTCTTTCGTGATGCGGCGGAAATCGTACCGCTGGCAGCGCGATTGAATGGTGATGGGAACTTTGTGGACTTCTGTCGTCGCTAAAATGAATACGACGTGTTCAGGTGGCTCTTCCAGCGTCTTTAATAGCGCGTTGAATGCCTCTGTCGTCAGCATGTGGACTTCATCGATTATGTAGACTTTATACCTGCCGTCCACCGGAGCGAATTTCACTGTTTCGCGCAGTTCTCGTATTTCGTCGATACCTCGGTTGGATGCAGCATCGATTTCAAATACGTCCATGAAGGAGCCGTCGTTGATCTTTTGGCAGCAGCTGCACTTGTTGCAGGGATGCGGCGTAGGGCCGTGCTCGCAGTTCAGTGCCTTGGCGAGTATCTTTGCCGTGCTTGTCTTGCCTGTGCCGCGCGGGCCGGAAAACAGATAAGCATGAGCGATCTTGCCGGAGGTTATAGCATTGGACAGCGTCGTGCTGATGTGGTCCTGTCCGATTAAATCAGAAAAATCCTGCGGCCGCCACTTGCGGTACAGTGCCATATACGCCAAAATGATCGCTCCCTTCATGTTTTATTGCAATTTACGATATCGTTTGCTGCCTTGCCGTAGAAGAACAGGGCATCTGTTTTTTCAACGTGTTACTTGACTTCCAAAACAGATGCCTTGTTCTTCTGCTTCGATATATTGGCTGAGGCATCATATATTCATATTCCGTACATACAAAAAACAGCTTCTCAGCTAAGAACACGGTATTCAGGCACCCTCGCGGCACATGAAGATGATCACTTACCGTTGCTCCCTTCCGGACCTGGCGGGGTTCA
>CATYZV010000177.1 GCA_958415865.1 uncultured Selenomonadaceae bacterium | reverse complement strand
ATTATATATATTGCTTTCATAGTTGATAGTTTGACGGAAAAAGAGTAAAATTTAATTCAGTATAATTTTATGGGAAGGTGTATCTGTGATAAAATTACTGGATAGAACGGCTGTTATGGCTAGGTCGGCTATGACTAGGATAGAAGAAAAGGTCCTGCGCGGTGAGCGTTTGAGCCGCGAGGACGGGCTGGCTCTGTTTGCGTCGAATGATCTGGCGCGAATCGGTTATCTGGCGGATCTCGTGCGCCAGCGCATCAGCGGTGATTATGTTTATTACAATGTGAACTGCCATTTGAATTTGACGAATATCTGTACGGCTCTTTGCAAGTTCTGCGCGTTTGGCTGTGAGGCTGACAGCCCGAAGGCGTATGAGATGACGATGGAGCAGGTTTACAATAAGGTAAAGCGTGCCTGCAAGGATCCTGATATGCGCAATCTGCATATAGTCAGTGCGCTGCATCCTGACTGGCTGTTTGAGTATTATCTTGATATCATCAAGATGCTCAAAAGAGAGTTTCCGCATCTGCATTTAAAGGGCTTTACGGGCGTGGAGGTTACGCATTTTGCGAAGATTTCCGGGCTTTCGGTGCGCGAAGTTTTAATGCAGCTGAAGGATGCGGGCATTGAGGCTATGCCGGGCGGCGGCGCGGAAATTCTCAATGATAGGATACGCAATAAGCTCTGTCCTAATAAGGCAACGGCGGCTGAATGGCTTGAGGTTTCGCGCACGGCGCATAAGCTCGGCATTAAGACGAATGCGTCGATGCTCTACGGTCATATCGAGACGATTGAGGAACGCATTGACCATCTGCTCACTTTGAGAAATTTGCAGGATGAGACGGGCGGTATTCAGACTTTCATCTGTTTCCCGTTCCATCCGGCAAATACGGAGCTGGGCAAGACGGTCAAGCGCACGAATGTATGGGACGATTTGAAGACGATGGCTATCTGCCGCTTGATGCTAGACAATATTCACAATATCAAGGCGTACTGGGTCATGCTGACGCTGCCGATCGCTCAGCTGGCTCTGGGCTTCGGGGCGAATGATATCGACGGTACTATTAATGAAGAAAAGATAATGCACGATGCCGGGGCAAATTCGCCTAAGGCTTTAAACCGCAATAATCTCATAGATATCATCAAGCAGACGGGCAGGATACCGGCGGAATGCGACTGCAATTTCAATGTTATCAGGACGTTTTGAGGTGCTCAGATGAATTTAGAAAAGAATGCTAAGCTAAAGGCACAGCGCGGTGAACGGCTGAATTTTGATGAGGCTCTGTATCTGTATAAAAATGCCGGCCTTTTGGAGCTGGGCGAATGGGCGCGCCGGGCGAAGGAGAGAAAGAGCGGCAAAGAGGTTTACTACAATATAAATCGCCATATAAATCTTTCCAATATCTGCACGGCAAATTGTCCTCTCTGCGCTTTTTCGTGCGAGGAGGGCGATGCTCACGGCTTTATGCTGACGAAGGAAGATGTAGCGGAAAAGATAAAGCGGACGATTGCGGCGGTGAAGGGTCTGACGGAGATTCATATCGTAAGCTCGCTGCATCCGCACAATGATTTCAATTATTACATCGAGATTCTGCGGACGATAAAAGAGCTGCTGCCTGATGTGCATATACAGGCTTTTACGCCGGTGGAAATCGTGCATTTTGCCAAGATAAGCGGCAAGACGATTGAAGAAGTGCTGTCGATTCTGCGCTCAGCGGGTTTAGATTCGCTGCCGGGCGGCGGTGCGGAAATTCTCGATGATGAAGTGCGCCGTGTCATCTGCCCGGACAAGGCGAATACGGCGCAGTGGATTCACACGATTAAAGCGGCGCACAAGATGGGCATGAAGACGAATGCTTCGGAGCTTTACGGTCATGTGGAAACGCCGGAGCAGAGGCTGGCGCATCTGTTTACATTGAGAGATATCCAAGATGAAACGGGCGGTTTTCAGGCGTTCATTTCGTTCCCGTTCCATCCGGCGAATACGAAATTCCCAGACATCCGTCCGATGACTTCGCATGAGAATTTGAAATTCATCGCTATATCGCGGCTGGTGCTCGACAATATTCTGCATATAAAGGCATTTTGGATGATGCTGACGCTGCCTGTCGCGCAGCTGGCACTTGCCTTTGGCGCGGACGATTTGGACGGCACGGTGGAGGAAGAACATATAATCCATGCTGCCGGTGCAAAGACGGGGCAGAAAATGACGACGGCTCAGCTGGAACGGATAATAGCTGAAACGGGATATACACCGGTGCAAAGGGATTCGCTCTATCACAAAATTAAATAAGAATGAGGTTTTGTTTGTATATGAAAAGACTTACAGATGCGCAGGCTGCTGAACTGCTCAAGCACGGTGATATATTGGAGCTGGGCAAGATGGCTGACGGCGTGCGGCAGGAGTTTCATCCGGGCAATACGGTTACTTTCATCGTGGACAGGAATATCAATTACACTAATATCTGCCTCAATGAATGCCGCTTCTGTGCTTTCTTCCGCAGGGAAGGGCATAAAGATGCTTATTTATTGCCGATGGAAGTAATCCTGGAAAAAGTCAGGGAGACGCAGGAAGCCGGAGGCACTCAGATAATGCTGCAGGGCGGGCTGCATCCTTCGCTGCCGTTTTCTTTTTATCTGAATATGATCAGCACGATTAAAGAAGCATTTCCCGATATCGTTATCCATTCGTTTTCCCCGGCGGAAATCATGCACTTTGCAAAAATATCAGGCAAGAGTGCAGCTGAGGTGCTGACGGAACTGCGTGCGGCTGGATTGGCTTCTTTGCCAGGCGGCGGTGCGGAAATTCTAGTGGACAGGGTGCGCCGCATCGTCAGTCCCAAGAAGATAATGACGGAAGATTGGCTCGGCGTGATGCGCGCGGCTCATGGTATCGGCATGAAGAGTACTGCTACTATGGTGCTGGGGCTGGGTGAGACGATAGAAGAACGCATTGAGCATATGCGCCGCATCAGGGATTTGCAGGATGAAACAGGCGGGTTCCGCGCATTCATAATGTGGACGTTCCAGCCGGGCAATACGGAGATGGGCGGCACGAAATTGTCCTCGTGGGAATATCTCAAGACGCTGGCTGTAGCGCGGCTCTATTTTGACAATATCAGTCATATTCAAGGCTCATGGGTTACGCAGGGCCAGCAGATAGGGCAGATAACACTCGCTTTCGGCGCGGATGATTTGGGCAGCATAATGCTGGAGGAAAATGTGGTGCGCGCGGCAGGCACGGCTTATCAGATGTCGATCGACAAGATGGTCAATACGATTCAAAGGGCTGACAGGCAGGCGGCTCAGCGCGATACGCAGTACAATATCATCAAGCGATTCTAATTAATTTTAACTATTTTCAACAATGGAAGGTATCTGTTTTTCCAACGTGCTATTTGACTTACAGAACAGATATCTTTCGTTATTTTATATGTAAATTATGATATTTACTAATGCGATGAATCAAGCAGAATAACAGCATCCATTTTTCCGACGTGTTACTTGACCTACAAAATGGCTGCTGTTATTCTGTGCAAAATTTTATGGAAAGAAGGTTTTAACATGAATATACCTAAGGCTGACTATGCTGTCATCGGCGGTTCGGGCACGCTGTCTAGCAATTTTCCTCTTGGCGCGGGCTGCAAGGATGTGAAGGTCATAGAGGACAATATGGTTTTTGATACGCCGTACGGCAAGACGACGGCTTTGAGATTGTTCGACGTATCGGGCATTCGCGTGCTGACCTGCAAGATGCACGGCTGGCGCAGCGGTGTGAGCCGTGCTGATGCTTCGCGGCAGCTGTTCTGGGCATTTCGGGAAGCGGGCGTTAAGCGCATTTTTTCGGAAGGCGGAGTCGGCACGGTCAATAAACTGCTCGATACGCGCGATTTTCTGATACCGGACGATTATCTGGATATGTCGGTGCGCAAGGATGTCGGACTTGAAGGCAGATATCTATTGGTGATGCGCGATGCACTCTGCCCGCAGATGCGCTCGGAGCTTATAAAGGCGACTAGAAAGCATTTCAACGGCAGGATATTCACGCGCGGCACGTATGCCAATACGGACGGACGGCACTTTGAAAGCCCGGCGGAAATCGCCATGCTTAACGGGCACGCCGATATAGTGGGTCAGAGCATTTGCCCTGAAGTGTATCTGGCACGCGAAATCGGCGCGTGCTATGCAGGGCTTTACTATGTAGTGAACTACGGCGAAGGAATCAGGAAATCTTGGTCGCATCAGGAATTAGAGGACATATTCTACGATGATGCACCGATGATAAGCAAAATTCTGCTCGATACGATCAGAGCATTGGCACAGCAGGACAGGGACTGCGAATGTCTGTCGCTGCGCAAGGAAACGCTGCTCAAAGAAATCTACGACAATGATTCTGATGAATAAATAAAAAACAATAAAAAGCGGAGCAGAGAGGCAAGGACCTATTCTCTGCTCCGTTTTCATCATATGAGTTTGTGTTCACGCCATGCCGAAATCAGCTCGTCTGCGCTCGGCCGGCTGAATTCGCGGGCGAAGATATCGCCGCCGGTGCCAAGCTCCAATAAGATGTAAAGAGCTTTTTCGAGATCGAAATCCGCGTCAGAGGCGGCAGTG
>CATYZV010000176.1 GCA_958415865.1 uncultured Selenomonadaceae bacterium | reverse complement strand
CTTATATAGTATCTATTGGAGAGGTGTCCGAGTGGTTTAAGGAGCCGGTCTTGAAAACCGGTGATTCCGCAAGGGACCGTGGGTTCGAATCCCACCCTCTCCGCCATTAAATACGATGATATAGGGAAATGTTTCAAGAGGTCGCCAACCTTTACACGGCGCGGCTTTAGGGCTTGTCAGCCTGTCTTGGAATGTTTCCCTTTTTTGCTACAATATGCGATAGTTTGCCCATTTTTTGCCCCATTTTTTCAATCGTAAAAAATGCGCCGGGCGGCGTTATTACTGGTATGAGTGCCGCCGGCGCATTGTATACATGCCCATTTTTTGACGCTGTAAGTATTAAACGACTTGCAGGCCTTTTATTTTGGTCATAGATTCTCTATTCATTGTTTCGGTTACATGAGTATATATGGCTAATGTGGTTTTAGGGTCATTATGACCAACTCTTTGCATGATGAATTTTAAGGGCAAATTCTGCTCTGCCAATATGCTAATATGCGTATGCCTAAACATGTGAGTAGTAACCTTTTTACCGGGTATATCCAGCCGCCTCAGCAGTTTATTGATGTACTGGATATTATACGGAAAACCGGTTTTAGTAGTGAAGACATAGCCGTGATCAACATACCGGGCGCGGTTCCACTGAGCAGACTTTTTATTCTCAAGTATAAACCATTCGAGTATTTGCCGGGCCCGGTCATTCAAATATACATCACGGTATGAGTAAATATTTTTCGGCGTGCCGCGCTGTATATCTTCACCATTGGCGGCCGTCTTGACAAGCGTTCCATTGATATTAATCAAGTTTTTTTCTTTGTCGTAGTCCTGCACTCTGAGTGCTAGGAGTTCGCCACACCGTAGACCGGTAAGGGCTATAAATTCCATTGCCAATGATACACGCTGATTTATCTGCTTTAGCTGGTGCAGGCATGAACTGAGTTCATTCTTATCAAGAAATTTATTCGCCTTCTTTTGAAGCTCTTGAGCCGTGGCAGGGCGTTTCTTTAAGCATATATCTTCAAAGTTTGATATACTGTAAATATAGCCCGCCTTTTTTGCGTATCTCATTATGTTCTTGATGATGATTAAAGCGGCGTTTGAATAGCTGAATGACAACTGTTCATCATAGTACATTTGATACACAATCTTTTCAGCCGTAGCCGGGGAAAAGTTCAAAAAATGCAGGTCTGCCGGAATAGCTTTCTTGATACGCTTGATATAGTTCGTATGATTGTTATAGGTTTCAATCTTCACCATAGGCCGGGTGTGTTCGTTCCATTCATCAGCCAGTTGATAAAAAGTCATATGATTCAGCTTTTCACCGCGCTGGTGCTCTGCCGTGCCTGTCTTGTTAATCTTTTCTTGCAATTTGTCTTGAAGCAGGCGCGCCGCTTCTTTCTGTGCCTGCCGTGTGCCGCTGTTCAATGTTACTGATACGCGAATGTTTTTCTTAGTTTCCGGATGTGTGAAACGCTCATAATAAATATAGCGCGTTCCTTTGCTGTTCTCTCTTTTTTCAATCCACATGATATTAACCGCCTTTCAACGTTTCACACATTAACCACCGATTATAATGACTGTGAAGCCTGTTGAAAAATACGGTTTTATATTGCCTGCCGGTAAATCGGCGGGCTTTTTTTTGTGCCGCCAGCGTATCAGCCGACGGCGCGGGAATGATTACGAGTGCAGCAGATACCGCCGAATATATCCAGCTTGTGGCGGCTGCTCATGTCTGCCCCGTAGGTTCAACGGGTCAGCCAGCACGGGGATAACTATTTTTGCAGTTCCTTTAGTCTCTCAATGCTCTTAGGTGTATTACTGAGCAGGCTCTTCATTTGATACTGTGCTATCTGATTTAGCTGCTCTAGTCGCTTATCCTGTGGCAATCCTTCCTTGATAAATTGCGCGTTCATCGTCTCAAGGTTCGATAATATAATCAGCTGCTCTATGGTGGCGGTATCTCTGATATTGCCCTTATCCTCTTTATGCTGTTCTCGCCAATCTCTGGCAGTCATGCCGAATAGTGCCATGTTGATAATATCCGCCTCACTAGCGTAGGTATAGGCGATTGCCTGCCTGCTCAGATTCGGCGGCAATAGATTATCTTTGATAGCGTCTGTATGGATCCTGTAATTCGTCTTTGCTATTTCCCGCTTGACGTTCCATTCTATCGCCTTGCTATGGCTTTCGTCAGCCTTTAGCCTCTGATAGTCCTTGATGATATACAGCTTAAATGCTGGTGAAATCCAAGACGCAAATTCAAAAGCAATATCAGCATGGGCATAGGTCCCGCCGTAGCGTCCCGACTTGGAAGTTATGCCTATGGCATTAGTTGAAGCAATCCATTTTTGCGGGGATAATACAAAGGCATTTGAGCCGGCTGCACTTCTAAACTGGTCGAATTCGACCAGTTTAAAACTTGGATTATTGAGCTGTTCCCATAATCCTAAAAATTCTATGGTACTTCTTGAACGCAACCAATTTTTTACAACATCCGCGGGAAAATCCGGATTCTGTTTTTTGGCTATATCCGTTAATGAAATATAGTCAGCTTCTTTAGTGCTGCTGATACGGATATCAAGCCCATTAGCATTGATAATGCTGTTTACTGTAGATTTCAAACCTTGCACCTTCTTTCCTTAATCCTGTGGCGGCTGTTTGCCGATATGGTTTTTTATCCAGCCTGCCAGCTCATCAGCCGCCATGCTTCCATCTGCTACGGCTATAATTACATTCTCTAAATCCATCTGCTCATATTCAAGCAGGATATCATTGATATATAGATATACAAGCATTGTATGAATAGCGGTTCTTTTATTGCCGTCTGAAAATGGGTGATTTTTTGTCAGCCCATAGCAGAGCCGCGCGGCTTTATCGTATACCGTAGGATATAAATCAGCACCGCCAAAAGTCTGGAATGGTGCATTTACAGCCGATTGCAATAGGTTCATATCATGAATACCCGGTTCCATAGCATACTTTTCAGTTAGTTCTATATGAAATTGAAGAACGTCATTCAGTAGTAATTCAATTATTTTCGGCTCTCTACTCATTTGTTTGCTAAATCCTTATACAGCCAGTCATTAACCTTTAAAAAATGCGCTGACGCTTGCTTTATTTTAGCAGCTAGTGCCGGGCTGTTCTCGCTTGTGATGACGCGCCGCGGCTGTTCGTGCTGAGTATCAGCAGATATATTTTGCTTGTTATCCATTGTAAAACCTTCTTTCTTCAATCTTGTGGCGGCTGATCCACGTCGACGAATAAATTATTATTGCCGTTCTGCCCGGCTAATGCTTCAATTCGGATTAATTCTGCCTGCTGAAGCTCTTTAGCAAAGGACAGAAAGCCCGGTATATCGCCTGTATTTAGATAGTTGATATAGCGCGGCTTTTCTTGCACCGGCACGACTACCGGCAGAACGTGGCAGGATAGACATACATACACCAATAGCGCGCGGCCTACTCTGCCATTGCCATCAGAAAACGGATGGATTTTTTCAAAGGCTATATGCTGGCGGATAGCGGCCGCCGTTATATCGTCAGCCGTGGCGGCGTGCTGGATCTGATAGGATAAATCTAGCCGCCAATTCTCAAGAGCAGACGGTACCATGTACGGCGGCGTAGGCGTAAAATCTGCACCGATGACCATATTGGGCACCGTCTTAAACTGCCCCGGTACACCTTCAATAGCGTTATGGCATAGCGTAGCATGAACGGCGCGGATGAAATCCAGGTCAATTATTCTCTGCCGGTTCAAGTCTGAAATCATCTGCTTAGTATATGCCTTGTAGTTTAGCACTTCATTTAATTCACGCATATTCATAGCGCGCGGGATATATCCATCAATCAATATGCTTTTCGTTTCTCCCTGTGTGAGTGTATTCCCTTCTATGGCCGTGCTGTGGTGTGCCATTCTGACCATTAAATCATCAAAGTAATTTGCTGACAGGTAAAGGCGTTTGCTCAATCCTGCACCTTCTTTCTTTTATTTATGCCCGCTGAAATCATCATATACACCGCCGGCAGATGAAGCAGATAGACAGCGGGTATTATCATCTGCCCTATGGCGGCTGGCCGGTGATGAATACATACGCCGCCGCGCCGATCCAGTTGATGAAGAAATGCCAGCGGATAGACTGCCGGGCGATACTGCCACAATGAGCGCCGCCAGCAGGTGAAGCAGATGACAGCGGGTATTATCATCTATCCTATGGCGGCTGGCCAATAATGAAGATATACACAGCCGCGCCGATCCAGCTGATGAAGCTATGCAAGCAGGTAGACTGCCCGCCGATACTGCCATGATGAGCGCCGCCAGCAGGTGAAGGATGACGGCCGGTCTTAGATTTACTTAAAAAAGAGTATACGAAACTAGCCCCGCCGTGTAAATATTTTCGGCGTAGTTCAATCCTGCCGGTTTATCTGCTTAGGCAGTGCAGATAAGCCATTTCTTTATGATAAATAGGTACTTGCCTACTGTATCTATTTATTAATTTCGTTGTATTTCTTTAATAACTTGCTTATTGCTTCAATTTCCTTTGAAGAAAATACATGTGTAACGTAGGAGCTAAACGGTTGCGTTCCTTCTTCATTAAGATAGTAATCAAATGTTTCATAT
>CATYZV010000175.1 GCA_958415865.1 uncultured Selenomonadaceae bacterium | reverse complement strand
CCATAATAAATGCTGTAGCCTCGAATTATCAAGACTACAGCATTTATTTTTATATCGCACTTAATTATACAATTTATCATTTGATATTTATATGATCATTAAATTTCTATAATTTGCCTTCTGATTCGCGCTGTATCAAATCACGCATAATCTGCGGGTACGTTTTATCGAGTTTGTATATAGATAATACGGCAATTGTTATTAGGCAGACGATTATGGGACCATACATATAGAGTGATACTATCATGTCAATGGCACTTTGCGGCTGGACTGCGGATGCAGAGGTAGATGATACATAGCCTGCATAGGAGAGTAGTCCTGTCAAGATAGCACTGGTAAGACCGGAGCCTACTTTAGTGCCTACGGAGCCTCCGGAGAAAATCAGTCCTTCTTGGCGGATGTGGAATTTCCACTGGCTGTATTCGACGACATCGCCTAAGAAGCCGAAGATAACTGCCCAGAGGGGACCGAATCCTATACCGCGGATAATGCAGGAGAACAGAACCCAATAGAAGTCAAGCGGATTAAGTAAATATATTAGATGACCTCCTAGGGCGATAAACATGCCGATGAGCGACATATTGCGCTTGCCAAATTTTTTAAGCATTATCGGTGCGATGAATATGGTGAATGCTATCATGACGATTAGTTCTACGAGGTATAGAATGCTGTATAGTGCGTCGTTAGCAAATATATACTTACAGTAATACGGCAGTACTGTGCCGGTGATGTAGAAAATAACATTTAGCATCATCCATAGTGTCATTACTATCCAGAAATATTTATTGAATAGTAGGGCAGTAAGAGATTTTTTTAGCGGAATTTTGTTCGTGTTAGCTCTGGCTTTTATGACGACGGTTTCTTTGCAGTTAAAAAAGCAGATTAAGAGGAGAATTAGGGAAAGTACTGCCCAAATTGACATGACTTCAATCCATGCCATCTGGTCGTCGCCGAATATTTTTATCAAAGGCAGGGTTGCTGATACTGCTAGAATTTTGCCGATAGGAGATAGTCCCATTCTGACAATAGAGAGCATATCACGCTCTTTGGAGACACGTGTCATCATGGCAGACAGGCTGCCATAGGGAAGATTGAGTGCAGTGTAACAGACAGTGCAGCAGAGGTTATAAGTTACAAAGATATAGGCAAACTGCATTATCGGTGTTGTCTGAGGCACAGTGTAAATGAGTACGATGGACAGTGAGAACGGGATGCTGGTCCATAGTATCCATGGGCGTGATTTGCCCCATTTAGAATTCGTCTTTTCAACGATGAAGCCCATGATGACATCGGAGGCACCGTCAAACACACGTGATAGCAGCATTACCAGCCCTACCACTGCCGGTTCAATGCCGGCATAATCGGTGTAGAAAAATGTCAGTATACTCATCGCGCCCCAGACGATGTTCTGTGCCGTATCGCCCAAACCGTATGCGATGCGCACTTTCCAAGGAATTTTATTATTAGAAGCCCCTGTCATTGAAATCACTTCCTTTTCGATAAAAAAAATAAATGCAAATATAATTATTTTCTGTAAATTACACCTCATAAAAAGAACGGATAGATCGACTGTACCATGATAATATCCGTTCTCTTTATTTTGTCAGTCTATACTCTTATTTGCAGCTTTCATCGGAACATTCGTGTATTGCTTTGACTGCTGTCTTTGTATCTACAGAAGGATACAGTTCAAAGCCTACGAAATTTTTGTATCCGAGTTTGTCAAGGTGCTTGAGAAAATTCTTGTAGTTGATGGCCCCGGTACCGGGTTCATTTCGGCCCGGTGCATCAGCGATGTGGATATGACCGATGTAGGGCAGATATTTTTCTGTGATTTCGCATATCTTTCCTTCATCGAGATACATATGATACGCATCGTAAAGAATTTTCAGATTGGGAGAATCGATTGCTTTGACGAGGTCAGCGGAGTCAGGCGTGTTATTAAGGAAGTTGCCTTTATGGTCTTTTTCGATGTTGAGTGCTTCTAATACGAAGGTAACGCCTGCTGCTTCTGCCAGGGGAGTGATTTCTTCAAGTACTTTGTACATTGCTAAAAAGCGGGTCAGCTTGGAGTACTCGCCGCTCATGGGCTTGGCGAACTGTGGATTGTCAAGAAGGCTGTCAGAATGGATTACGAGTGTGGGGCAGTCTACGATTTTTGCAGCTTCAATCGCTTTTTTGATGTATTCGATATATGCTTCTTTGTTGACAGGATCGCACATAGACAGTGGACCGTCGCCGCTCATGACTGCCAGCTTCAGATCGTTCTTATCGAGCAGTTCTTTTACTTTAGGCAGGTCTTTATCATCCCAGCCCCATATTTCTACATAATTGAAGCCGTCGGCTTTGGCTGCGGCAAAGCGTTCTTCAAAGGGGAGTTCAGCGTACAGGGATTCGATGTGGATGTCTCTTTTTAACATGATGTATTCCTCCAAAATTATATTTTAATCAATAATCTAGCCATACTGCGCCTTGTTTGGACGATTCGACGCATTTGTCCACCCATTTAACGCCGTTGGCTGCGGCATGGATGTCAGGATACCAGAAGTCTATTGCTTCGCCTTTATGTGCTGCCTGCATTGCTTTTGCAAAGCGCAGGTAGAGATTGCTCCATGCCTCAAACAGTCCTTCGGGATGTCCGCCGCCGATGCGGTCTTCAGCCAGTGCGGAAGGATAGAGATAACTGCTGCCGCGTTCCAAGAGCCGCTGCGGTTCGCCTTCTACCTCGTACTTGAGCTGATTGGGGCGTTCGTCCCACCATTCAATGGATGCCTTGGAGCCGATGACGCGTATCTTTTGCCCGTGCATGGAGCCGCAGTTGACGGCGCAGGACCAGCTGGTAGCCTGAGCACCGTTTTCTAGGTTCATGATAACAAAGGCATTGTCTTCCAGCTGACGGCCTTCGACGAATGATTTGCAGGTGCACATCAAATTCTTGATTTTAAAATCGGGAATCATCGCTTCAGCTAGAAACAGCGGATGCGTGCCTACATCACCGAGCACGAAGGAGGGACCTGCATATTTAGGGTCCATACGCCATTTAGCCGCCGGATTGTCGGCTTCAATAGGAGTATTGTACGCACCGTGGGCAAACTGCATTTGAACGATGCGTATTTCGCCGAGGTCGCCGTGGGCTATCATCTGCCTGCCTTGTTCTATCATCTGATGACCGGAGTAGCCGTATGTTACGCCGACGACTAAGCCTTTGGAATCTGCCAGATGTACAAGTTCATCTGCCTGCTCCGTCCAAAAGCACAGCGGCTTTTCGCATACAACATGCAGCCCTGCTTCTAAAGCAGCCTTACAGATTTCATAATGCGTGCCGTTCGGAGTGGCAATGGAAACGGCTTCAATACCGTCGGGGCGTTTTGCTTCTTCGGCAAACATCGCCTTGTAATCGGGATAGCAGCGGTCAGGGTCAACACCTAGGCTTATGCCGAAATCTCTGCCGCGCTCGGGGTTGATGTCGAATGCTCCTGCCACGAGTTCAAAAGTGCGGTCCCTGAGTGCCGCGCTGCGGTGAATGTAGCCTATCTGGCTGCCGCGCCCGCCGCCCACCATTGCCCAACGGATGGGATGGTCTAAAACTTTTTCGCCGTTGATCATAATTTATTATCTCCTTTGCTGTCCTTTTAATTTATTTTTATTGCTTCTTTTCTCGTTTCTTTCTGTAATAATTATATGATTTTCGACGTGTTTTTGCCTTCAAAAAACAATCTTATAATCAGCGCAAAATCAAGATTACAAGGTCTTTTGATGATTGAAAATGCTAATTCCTGCACTAGCTGCTTCCCAAATAAAAAACAGCTCTGAAAGCGATGTTTCAAAGCTGTCTTATAAACTGAATATTTATTTTTCCTGCTGCCAATACTTTCTATACTTCTGCGGCGACATACCGACTATGCGCCTGAAAGTGCTGTGAAAATTGCTGACGCTGTTGTAACCGACTTTCATAGCGATATCCGTAACTGACAGCTCACTCATCAAGAGCCATGACTGCGCCTCGCCGATGCGGCGGCGGATGATGTACTGCGCTACCGAATAGCCCGATGTCTTTTTAAATGTCCTAGATACGTATGATTCCCCGATTTTCAATGCCGCGGCAATCTGCGGAATGTCGATTTCCTCCAGATAATGCTCATCAATGTACTTTTGCACCATCATGCCGATTTCAAATGTCCGTTTATTTAGCGTTTCATCATTTTCCAAGCCGGACTGGTAGACGAGCAATATTAAGGAGGACAGCAAATTATCCATGAGCTGATCGAGTGCCGCTGTACGCCCATCGTCTTTTATCGAATGGATTATTTCCATCAGCAATCGTATTTGCTGGCGGTACGAGCTAGAGCGAATTACCGGACCGGAATTTTCTCTTATCAAGTGATTCGCTTTTAATCCTTTTAGTTGTATATCAGCAATAGAACAGCCTAGTATCTCAATGCCTGTACTCTGATCTGCTGCCTCATCGTGCAGCGCATCAGCATCGTAAACCAGTATATCTCCTGCTTTTGCCGCATACGTTCTGCCGCCAATCTGATAAATTCCCTTCCCTTTTAGAATAAGCATAACTTCCACACGGTCATCATGGCGGTGAATACAGCGCGGCAGGCGTGTATGGTGCGTATCTTGATAGGCTATATC
>CATYZV010000174.1 GCA_958415865.1 uncultured Selenomonadaceae bacterium | reverse complement strand
TACCACCGGTGTTTATTCATATCGCCGATGATAAAGGAGATTTTCTTTTTTTATTATAATTTACCGCCGCAGATCGGGCAGACTTTTGATTTAAACAAGAAGTAATACAGTACATAGATGAACAGCCATGAGCCGCCGGTGATGGCACACATTACCAGCAGCAGCAGCCAGTTGATTTTCTTGGTCGGTTCTACTTGCTGAGCGCAGTATTTGCAGTATTTCATGCGATTTCCTTCTTTCTTCATCTGCCGAATAATTTATCCAGCAGTCCTTGTTCTTTAAATTCGATGCCGAAGAATTTATTAGCTGTGTCAAGGCGCATTATTATTTTGTCGCCTACTACGTCGGCTTCTAGTTCCGGGGGCAGGGATTCGACGATTTTCATCGGTGTAATTTTGCCGACGGAGGATGCACTTTTGTCTTCAAATACGAGCTGATTGTTCTTTTTGAGCACTTCAAAGAAATTGCGGTTTAATTTGTACTGGTGCTGAAAGTATTTTATCATGATATCGTTGACTGCTTTGCTGTCGAAGTAGTCTTTCATGGTCATCACGCGCATATAGGAGGGAATTTCTGCGCCGTTGTCTTGGAATATCTCGATCAGAACTTCTGAGCTTATGCGGTAAAGGTCGAGGCTGCTCGCGCCGAGGTCGTTCATTTCGCTGAGGTAGCGGTTTATATGGGGCATCATGCGCCTTAGGTATTCGCTGTAGAGTGCGCCGCGCATTTTCTGGATGAGCTGTGAGCAGGGGCTTTTGCTCTGGCGCGTTACTTCATTGTTCCAGCTGGCATTGACGTGGAATACTATCATGCGCTTTGTCAGCTCATTTTTCAGGCTGTTTAATTCTTTGTTTGCCGTGAGCAGGATTGCCGGGTAATAGTTGAGGTTTTCCGGCTTGTCTTCGCGGATTATGCGTTCTTCCTGCTTTATGATATTGCCGCTGTTGTTCGTGAACTGCGACTGGGTGATATCGTCTATGAGAATGGGCAGTCCTTTGATGCTGCTTAGCAGGGAGTCGACGCGCGTCTTGGTGAAGTTATTCTGTCCGAATGCTTTGTAGAGTGCTGAGTCTGTCATCATCTTCATCAGCAGTGAAACGTAGATAGTCTTGCCGGCGTTGGACTGACCGCAGAGCAGTGCCACAATCGGATAAGTGAATACCTCGTCAGTTACAGTTGCCTCGCGGATCGTTGTCCTTATTCTAGCCAAGAACGGAGATAGAAAGCACCACGCCATCAGCTTAAAATATTCTTCTTTCATAGACTTGACATTCTGCTGAGGCACGGCACTGTCAAATCCCGCCATGTACGAAAGATACGTTTCAGCATCCTGCTTGATATCGCTGCGGCCGGGGCGCAGGTCGTATTCGCGTTCATTGTAGAAAGCTCTGCCGGTTTCCGGTTCTATGACGAGCTGCGGCATGAACTTTTCAAACTTAGCGCGGCGCACCTGTATATTGTCCAGCGTCTTCTGCTTGATGATATCTACTTTGTCGCGCGTGATCTTCGCCTGCCCTTTGCGGTCTGCCTTGGGAAGATCGACGAAATAATTCGCCGCGCGCTTTATATCTCCTGCATAAACCTCCAAAGAAGATACTGCGGTGCGCGAATCAGCAGGATATATATGATCTTCATCCTGAGCCGCTTTTTGCCAGATCGGCATATTTTCCAACAATTTCATATCGTCATGCGTCGGTGTCAAAGCCTCTTGCGCGATTTTTACTGCATACTGCTGTTTGAACTGCTCAAAGCAGGACATATAGTAATTGTATGCTTTTTCGCCGTCAAAGCAGACTACCTGAGCATTTCTATCGCTATTAGCTGCCTGCTGATTCATATTGCCCGAGCCGATGATTACGCGCACATCACCCTTGGAATTTTTTAGGCAGAATACTTTTTCTAAATACAAAGGCGCGTCAGCGAGATACAAATTCAGGCTGCCCTCAGCTGTGCGTTTTTCAATTTCTTCAAGCCGTTCATTCTTGTAAATATTCTGCAAAGCCTCTATCTGCATGGCACAGGTATTTTCCAGCGTAGCAGTGATAAGCCCCGGATTGCCGAGAATGTATTCTGCCTTTTTAAATCTAGGCAGTAAATCGATTAAAAAATCGAGATTATGCACGTAATTGACTGCGTATATTTCATCATACCCTTCAAATAAATCCAGATACGATAGATTTTCCGATGTATCAAACTGAGCTTTAACTATAGTGATCGTATGCTGTTTCGTCTTGCGGTTCGCCATTGTGATGACCTCCAATCTATATATCTAAATTGTAGCAAAACACCACCGACTAAGCAAATAAAAATAGGCTCCATGCCTTTAAAATAGCAACGAGCCTACCAAAATTTATAGATTTTATTTCAATCGTTGAATCTCACAGCATCCTCGCCCTTCAACTTTACAACGAGATTTTGAGCTTCGCGGCTGCCGATAAAAGCTTCCGCAATAATGCGCACATCGTTGAGTGTATCGGCAGATATAGTCTGTGCTTCTTCAGCAGAAAACTGCTTTGCCGCATCGTCATTCAAGCGGGAAATTTCTACATACTGCTTGATATCGGACAGTACACCGCCTGATATGGTCATCACAGCATAGCGCGCCGGCTCCTGCTGCTCTTTTTGGGCAACGTATTTATCCTTTATTATTTGCAGATTGACTGCTTTTTTTAATTCCGGCAGGCGGGCAAGCACCGACTTGGCAGTCATATCGCCTTTCTCTGCATACGACTGCATCAGCGAAGCTAAAAACATCATCAGCCTCTTTATCTGCTGAGCAGTATAAGCCGTATCGGGTTCATCCTCATCAGCAGGCTTTAATAGAGATGACTGCCTCAGCTTATCGATCATCAGAGTAAATTCAATATCTTCAAGGGGCCGTTCTGCCCTTTGCAATTCGCCAAGCCGTGCCTGCAAGGATTTTTCCTGCTCTGCCAATAGAAGAAGCCTGCTCTTTAGCTCTTCCTGTTCCCGATTTATTTTCGACAGAATACGGCGGACATCTTCCACTTTATGCAGCTCAGACGCTCTGACCGTATTTGCAGGCTCTGCCGTGGGCACATCATCGCTTGACGGCTTCAAGCTATTGTAACTATCCCCCAATTCCTGCACCGTCAAACGCTGCTCTACACCATACCTCGCCAGCGCATCATTGACCGTCTTGACAAACAGCCCGCGCAATTTATTAACAAAAGATTTTTTAGCAAAATTCTTATCCCTAGCCGCTCCGCCTAAGCTAGGCTGCTTGCCATTGACGCGGGCAAAAAACTGCTGCATCGGGCGCGGTTCATACTCATCCACAACGCGGTCGCTGAACATTATATAGCAGACGACCGCCCTTTCCTTCTTATACACCGCCATCACATAATACTTATCACCTATCGCCGCATGGATAAAATTCCTTATCAGCTCCAGATTATGCTCCAATGTCAGCTTCCGCGGCAGCGAAAACTCAAACTCCCGAAACATTACCGAATTTTTCAAAGCATACTTATCAGCAGCCTTAAAAAACTTATAACCCGAATCAGCCGTCCACTGCGGCAGGCGGCAGCTTTGATGGAGCACCTCAAAGCCATTACCGCTGCGCCGATTTAAATAAGCCGCATGAGCAGCCGCCGAAATAGCCTTTCCTCCGTCTTTACTGCTCTTTAAGCAGAAGAAAAACTCATATCCGTTATTTTTATTTCGTTTACGATTAATAGCCAAGCTATCACCTTGCTTTTCAGTATATTATTGACGACTTTATTTTATACTTTAGAACTTAGATTTGCAAATATGTTTTCGGTAATAATTAGGCGACATATTCATATATTTCTTAAAAACCCGCGCGTAGTAGCTGGAACTGTTAAAGCCCGTCCGCAATGCAATCTCCGTTATATTATACTCACTATCTGCCAGAAGTGTCAGGCTCTTTTCCACGCGGTAACGCAATATATAAACGAATAACGATTCATGAAGATACCGTTTGAAAATATGAGTACAGCTGCTGATTGACAGCTTCATATCCTTAGCTATCTGCTCCAAAGTCAGCGGACGGCGGTAATTCTGATGTATATACGATAAAAGCTCTCTTATCTGCGCCGTCTGTACAGAATCGTATTGAAACTCAACTTTCTCCTATACATGGCGATAAAATACAGCGATAAAATTTAATATACATACAATCACATCTATTGCATAAGTATCACTGCTTTTTTTATCGTATTTTACTGCCTTAATTATCTGTTCTGTGCACTTTTGCTGCCATGCTTCAGCTGAATCAGCCGCCAGCAGACAAGCCGGAATACTATTGCTAAGCACAAGCGGCTTTAAATATTTGTACCAGACAATACCGTGCTCAGATATCAAACTAGGCAGAAAACTAACTGCAAAAACACAGCATGACTGACCGTCTACATCCCACGCCCGGTGCATGCTGCCGCTGTTGATCAACAAGCAATCACCTTCACGCAGACGATAAAATCTTTCATTGACTTGACAATCCATATAGCCCGACTCTACATAGATTATTTCCAATGCCTCATGCCAATGAAATACACATCTGCATTTTCCGTAATCCAATATATTCTAATAGCTGACAGAAAAAGGAAACGACACACTGCCCTGCTGCTTTATTTCCTGTCTGTTTTTATCTACGCGGATACTCCTTTGCAAAATAATGCCACCACCTATGTAAAATGCAGGAT
>CATYZV010000173.1 GCA_958415865.1 uncultured Selenomonadaceae bacterium | reverse complement strand
GGCATAGGCATTAAAGGCAGATGACTGTTGAAATGAATGTGCTGTTCTGTTAAACTAGAATAATAGATGATTGTACCGATTTTATATAGATGAGGTGATACGATGGGCAATAAGAATAGGCCGTTTGGGAAGAATATCCTATTGCGCGGTATTAAGTATTACTGCGAAGGCAATGTGAAGTCTTTGTCGGAGAAGAACGGTGATTATACTGCTGTGGTGCGTGGCACTTGGGATTATACGGTGCGGGTGAAAGTCGAGGACGGGGAGGTTAAGAAGCTGGGCTGTGATTGTCCTTTTGCGGCGAAAAATGTCAGCAAGTCGGGCAAGGTGCGGTCTTTACACTGCAAGCATATGGCCGCGGTGGTCTGTGCTATTTATGATGAAAAAAATAAGGGGCTGAATCTGCGTACTGATGCGCCTGTCAAGGCGATGAAGGTAGGGGATATGAAGCTGTTTCTCAAGAAGGTGATGCAGAAGGGGCGCAGGGTGGATGCGGTGCTGACGGAATTGTTTTCGCCGTTTGCGGGTGATGCGCGTCTTCAGCTGTTGAAAAAGCAGCTGGTGAAGATATTGGCTGTTCATACGAATAATTATTCTATTATTCCCGGTCATCACGATGCTTTCTGCGGTGAACTGGATGAATTTCTTCGTTCTTCGGAAAATCTCCTGCGCCAGTATAATAGCCTGCCGGCGGCGTTTGAGCTGACATTGTTTGCCTGCTCGCTGCTCAATGAGCAGTTTTTGAACTGTGAAGGTGAGATGTACGAGCCGTACAAGATATGCGCTTCTTCATTTTACCGCGTGCTGGAGCAGATGGATATAGAGCAGAGGAAGTCTGTATTCAAGGTCTTTTGCAGGCTCTATAATTTTCCGCGGCTTACTCTTAGCCAAAAGAGCAGGTATAGAAGCTTGCTTTATGTATTATTTAAAGAGCCTGAGTTTTTGGAGAAGATTTTGTCCATCTACAAAAATTCTCTGAATAAATGGTGGATGACTGACGAGGAAGAGGAGGAGTACATCGGCATCTGTGTCGATATCATGAGCCGTCTTGATTATTCGGCGGAAGATCTGCGCGATTTTTGGAATCGGTACTGGTCTTACAGCAGCGTGCGCATGATGGCTGTAGATTTTGCTGTAAAGCATCGCGATTTTTCGCGGGCTATCGCTGTTTTGAAGGAAAGCAAGTGGCTCGATATAGATGATAAGAGCTTGACAAAGGGGTATAGCAGGCAGCTCATAGATCTGTATGATGAACTCGGCATGGAGGAGGAGTTAAAGGGTGAGCTGATATTTTTCCTGTCATCGTATTTTTTGAATGATTTCAGCTTTGTAGAAAGGCTGCGCCCGCTCTGCACTGATGAGGAATGGCAGGAATACTACAAATTTGCTAAGCGCATCAATCCGCATTTAGAGGGCAAGCTCTTGTACTTGGACTCGGACGAATGAAAGGGGAATCATCATGCGGCTTTACAATATATTCTTCCCGATTTGGATGCTGATATTTTTCCCGCCGATTATTTTTCTTATTCTGCCTGCCAATTTCATTTTTGATTTGGCGGTGCTGCTGCTTACTATGAAGTTCATGCAGATAGAAGATGCCCGGAAATATGCCAAGGCTGTGATACTGCGCGTCTGGCTCTGCGGCTTTGCATCCGATCTGCTCGGTGCAATGCTAATGATGATGCCTGTCATTCCGCTTAATCTAGGTGAACCGCTGGAAGCTGTTTTTTACAATCCGTTTGCCTATATCGGGTCTTTCCTCTGGGCAACTATGTGCATAGCTGTCAGCGCAGCGGCGATATACGGCTTGAATTATTACTTCTGCCTGCGCAAATTGCCTCTGGCGTATCGGCTGCGCCGCCGTCTATCTCTATCGCTGGCAATTTTCACCGCGCCGTATCTGTACTATATGCCGACGACTCTGTTTTACGATATCATGTCGCTTTTGATCGCTGCCTAGCAAGATGAGCGGTGATATATTATAATGTAGGAAGTTTATAATATTAGATGAGGTGTATCTTGATGAAAATCTGCGTATATGAAATGTACGGGGCGGAACAGCCGTATTTTGAAGCTTGGCAGCAGCGCGGCATTGCCGATATAGAGCTGCACGGTGAAGTGCCGAGCCTTGAGACGGCTAATTTGGCAAAGGGCTGCGACGGCGTTACGACACTGGGGGCGGGACGTATCGACGCGCCTTTGCTCGACGAGTGGAAGCGGCTCGGCGTGAAGTATCTGTCGACGCGGACGATCGGCACGAATCACATTGACCTCGCCCATGCTGAAAAGATAGGCATTGCGGTATCGAGTGCAGATTATCCGCCGTACAGCGTGGCGGAATTCACTATAATGCTCATGCTGATGTGCCTGCGCAATTACAAGCCGGCTCTCTGGCGTGCTCAGGTCAATGATTTTTCGCTCGGCGGGCTGGAAGGACGCGACCTGCGCAATATGACAGTCGGCATCGTCGGCACGGGGCGCATCGGCAGGGCGGTGATAGAGGATTTGCAGGGCTTTGGCTGCAAGCTTCTCGCTTACAACCGCCATGTGCGGCAGGATTTGGCGGACAAAGTGCAATTCGTTTCACTCGATGAACTGTTCTCTCAAAGCGATATCGTAAGCCTGCACGTGCCTTTGACTGAAGCGACGCACCATCTTATAAATGATGACTCTATAGCCAAGATGAAGCGCGGCGTGGTCTTGATCAACTGCTCACGCGGCGGACTTGCCGATAGTTCCGCCCTGATACGCGGCATTGAAAACGGTGCCATCGGCGCACTCGGCATGGATGTAATCGAAGGCGAGGAAAGCATAATGCACATCGACCACGGCTTGGACATACTGCGCAACCAGCAGATGGCGTATCTGCGCCAGTTCCCCAATGTCGTCATGACACCGCATATGGCATTCTTCACCGACACCGATGTGGCGAGCATGGTAGACTGCGGTATTGAAAGCATTTTGGAAGCAGCGGAAAATCAGTAGGGTTTATATTTTCTATTTAGCTATGGTATAATTAGCTTATCTAAAAGTTCACTTAATTGCAGGAGGAAAAACCATGGCAGAACAAACTAATCAATCCAAGCAGCTTAATTGGGCAGTCCTAGGCGTGGGCGTTATCGCCAACCAGATGGCACAGGCACTGCAAAGCATGGGCAGGACGCTCTACAGCGTCGGCAACCGCACGCACGAAAAAGCCGTGGCTTTTGCTCAAAAGTACGGTGTAGGCAAGGTTTACGATGATTATGAAGAGATTTTCACCGACCCGGCGGTCGATGTGATTTACCTGACTACGCCGCACAATACGCATTACGGCTTTATGAAAAAGGCATTGGAAAACGGCAAGCATTTATTCGTGGAAAAATCCATCACGTTAAACAGCGATGAACTCGAAGAAATGATTGCATTGGCTCAGCAAAAGCGTTTGATTCTCGCTGAAGCTATGACCATCTGGCATATGCCGCTGTACAAAAATCTCTGGCAGATTGTGGAAAGCGGCGAGCTGGGCAAGGTGCAGATGATAACTGTCAATTTCGGCAGCTTCAAGGAATACAATATGAAGAACCGCTTTTTCAACCGCAATCTCGCCGGCGGCGCGATGCTGGACATCGGTGTCTACGCTCTCAGCATGGTGCGTTCCTTTATGACAAGCCAGCCCGATAAGATAGTCAGCCAGATGCTGCCCGCTCCGACAGGTGTGGACGAACAGGCGACTATCCTGCTGATGAATAAAGATAACCAGATGGCGACCGTGGCTCTTTCGCTTCATTCCAAGCAGCCTAAGCGCACTATGATAAGCTGTGAAAAGGGCTATATCGAGGTAATGGAATATCCCCGCGCCGATAAAGCTGTCATCGTCGATGCCGAAACGGGCGAACGCCGCGAAATATCGGCAGGCTGCACGGCAGATGCACTGCGCTATGAAATGGAGGACATGGAACACGCCGTCTTGACGGGCGATGTCTCCGGATTGAAGCTCGACCTCAGCCGCGATGTCATGGCTATAATGACCAAGCTGCGCCGCGAATGGAAGATGTTCTATCCCGAAGAAGAAAAATAAGGTGATATCATGGATAATCTAGCATATAATGAAGAATTTTACCGCGATGAACGAAGAAGCGAGCTTATCGACGGCGAAGTGGTGATGATGTCGCCCCGCCCTAGATTAAATCATGGCATTGTCTGCACTAATATTGTCAGTGAATTTAGGCAGTATTTAAAAGGAAAAACTTGCCGTGCTTTTGCTGATGGTGTAGATTTATTTCTCGATGAAAAAAATCATTTTATACCTGATGCTATGATCGTCTGCAACAAAGATATAATGAAGCATGACGGCATTCACGGCGCGCCGGATCTCGTCGTGGAAGTTTTGTCGTCGTCAACGGCGAAGAATGACCGCTGGAAGAAGCGGGCGGCTTACGGCAGGGCAGGCGTGAAGGAATACTGGATAGCCGACCCGATGAACTGCACTATCGAAGTCTATTACAATAAAGACGGCGAACTCGTCATCGACAATGTATACGTTACATTGACGGACAAGCCGGAGAACGAGAATATAAAAGTATCCGTCTGCGACGATTTGACCGTGAGCCTGCGCGATGTCTTCGATTATGATTACGAAGAGTACGAAGAAAAATAATTAGTTAGAATAGGGCTGGGAATTTTCCTAGTCCTTTTTCTTTTCGTGCTGTCTGTAC
>CATYZV010000172.1 GCA_958415865.1 uncultured Selenomonadaceae bacterium | reverse complement strand
TAGTAAAACAGCGATAGATTATCACTGATTATATAGCCTGTCTTTTTCTTATTTCCTTCGTCATTGATAGGCGATTCTTTTTGGACGACTTCCATTTTTATCAGCTTATCCAGTACATCGATAAGCGTAGGACCGCTCGAGATATGCGACTGAGCAAGAATATCCTTATAGCGGTAAAATCCCCTGGCAAGCGTTTCAAATACGGTGTTGGCATTAGCGATTTTTGCCAGTTCAGATTTTAAATACATACTAACTTCTGATTCCAAGCGCGCTCCGGGCGATGCTATTAAGTCAATGATGTTTTCCTGCACGCTCTTATCTGCATCAATCAATTTATTGTAATAAGGTATTCCGCCAAATACGCTGTAAAGCCGTACTTTATCTTCATCAGAAAAAGAACTGTAAAACAGCGAAGAATCTCTGTAATTCATCGGCTTTAAATTGATCACTAGATCAACTCTGCCGTATAGAGGATTCTGCACGAGCAGCATCGACTTCATCGTATCGACGAAAGAGCCGCAGAGTATCAGTTTCAGACAGCTTTCATCGCGGTACTTATCGATCAAATGCTGCAATATGCTGTCGAGACCTTTCACTGCATCGCGCAGATAAGAATACTCATCCAAAACCAATATTAAATTTTCATTTTCTGCCTGCTGAAAGAAAAACTCCAGCACATCCTCTATACTGCCAAAGGCAAGGCGCGGCAGATGAAAAGTCTCCGATATCAGCAGAGATAGGCTGCCTACATTATTAGCCTCAGTCGTCTGCTTACATTCATAATATACAAAACGCATTTCAGACTTGCGCAGGCAATGCTTTATCAATTCGCTCTTGCCCACGCGCCGCCGGCCGTATATCAAAGACACCATCTGCTGCTTTTTAGCCAGTAAGCGGCATATTTTCTGCTGCTCAATCTTTCGTCCCCAAAACTGCATTGATTTCCGCTCCCTTTTTATTCGGTTTCATCCGACTCGGTTTTATCCGAATAAAATATATCACGTAGAAGAAGCGATTGTCAATGCAGTTTACTAACTATTAGAGATAATTATACGGGCTGACGGGTTCGCCGTTGACTCTGACTTCAAAGTGGCAGTGCGGTCCGGTGGAGTTGCCGGTGGAGCCGCAGTAGGCTATGGTTTCGCCTTGTGATACGTTCTGTCCGACGCTGACGGCGAGCGATTGGTTGTGTCCGTACAGTGTCGATACGCCGCCGCCGTGGTCGATTATGACGGTGTTGCCGTAGCCGCTTATCCAGCCGGCGTAGGAGACGGTGCCGGAGTCGGCAGCGCAGATGCTCTGTCCGTAGTCGCCGCCGATATCAATGCCGCTGTGGTAGCGTGCTGTGCCGTAGATGGGATGGGTGCGCCAGCCGAATTCGGAGGTAACGGTTCCCGCTAGGGGCCAGATCATGCTGCCTGTGCCTGCGGCGGCGGAGGCTCCTCTATTTTGTATCATCTGTGCAATCTGTGCTGAAGCTTGCGTCAATTCGTTGTATGCTTGTTCGGAGGTGGCTTTGTCGTAGAGCAGTTTGTCCTGCATTTCGGTCAAGGCTGATTTTTTGCTGTCGAGATCGTCTTTTTTAGCGGCGGCATCGGTTAAAAGGGGCTGAAGTTCTGCGCGTTTCGTTTCTAAATCCCGTTTTGATTGATTTATCTGTGCAAGCTCATTCTTTATAGCTGTAATTAAATTGTAGTCGCTGCGCAGTACGCGCCGCACGATTTCTATTCGCCGGAGAAAATCATTCATATTCTGTGCTCCGAAGAGTATCTGCAAATACGATAATTGACCGTGCATATAGATGCTGCGCACGCGCTTTTGCAGCTGTGCCCGATTTTGCTTTAGCGAATCTTCATTTTGGCTGAGCTGTGTTTCCAAGGATGAGATCTGTGCATTGGTTTCATCGACTTTTGCTGCTATGGTGCTGTAAGCGGCATCGGCTTCGTCGAGCTGTTCTTGCAAAAGGCGCATTTTTTCAGATACTTCGCCGAGTTTTTCTTCTGCTTCATCTATTTTCTGCCGGTGCATCTGCGCCTGTTCATCTATGTCTGCCTGCTTGTCCGATAAGCTCTGTGCGGCGGTGATAATAGGCGAGCTGAAGAGTGCCGCTGCTAGAAAAATGCTTAGATATTTTAGTTTCATCACCTGCGCCTCAGACTTTCAGATAACGCTTGAGTGATACGCTGCTGCCTAATGCTCCTATGATGATGCCGCAAAAGGTCAGCGCGGCCATGGTGTAGTCGATAACAGGATGGACGGCGAGCAGCGGGAAAAATGCCATCACTTGGTAGATTTCATTGACGGTTTCGCTGTAGACGATGTAGAGCAGCAGTGATGCAATGCCGCCTCCGGCAAAACCCAGTGTCATGCCTTCAAGGACGAAGGGCCAGCGGATGAACCAGTCAGTAGCTCCGACGTACTTCATTATGGCGATTTCCTTGCGGCGGGCGAATACCGTCAGGCGTATGGTGTTTGAGATGATGAAGACTGCCGCGCCCAAGAGCAGGGCGATGACTGCCGCTCCCATGAAGCGCAGCAGATGCGTGAAGCCGAACAGGTGCTTTACAATGTCTTGGCTGTAAGAAACGGATTCTGTCTCCGACAATTTTTCCGCCGCCTGTGCCGTCTGTTCAACTCTTTCGGGTGAAGTCAAGGTCAGTGCGAATGAATCCGGCAGAGGATTCGTGCCGTCCAGAGCATCGAGCAAAAATTGCTGGCCTGAAAGCTGGCTGCGGAAATTCTCCATCGCCGTTTCCTTCGATACGAACTCTACATTCTGCACTCCGTCCATATTTTTGAGCTGTTCTTCAACTGAATTTTTCTCGCTCTCTTCTAATCCTTCTTTTAAATAGACGCTGACCTGCACCTGTGATTCTAAGGTATCCGCCATCTTATTAAGGTTGAGTACGACGAGCGCAAAAAAGCCCAAGATGAACAGCGACAGTGCAACGGTGGCAATGGAGGCGAGTGTCATCAGGCGATTGCGCCGAAATGATAGATATACCTCTTTTATATAATACTCCCACGCACTCAATTTCACTTATCGTATCCTCCTTCTGCATCGCGGACTATCCTGCCGTTTTCGATAGCTATGACGCGCTGCTGCATAGTATCGACTATCTCTTTATTATGCGTCGCCATGACGATAGTCGTGCCGCTTTCATTTATGCGGTATAGTATCTGCATGATGCCCCAGCTCGTTTCCGGGTCGAGATTGCCCGTCGGCTCGTCGGCGATGACGATAGCAGGATGGTTGACGATGGCGCGTGCTATTGCGACTCGCTGCTGTTCACCGCCGGAAAGCTGATGCGGGTAGCAGCGCATCTTGTCCTTCAGCCCGACGACCTCCAGCACGCTGGCGACGCTGCGCCGTATCAATCTGCGGGGAGCTTCGATGACGCGCATTGCAAATGCAACATTTTCGTAGACCGTCTTGTCCGGCAGCAGCCGGTAATCCTGAAACACTATGCCGAGGCTGCGCCGCAGGTACGGAACTTCTTTTTCTTTCATCTGCAAAATATCGTAATCATTTATGCGTACGATGCCCGCCGTCGGCAGCACTTCGCGCAGCAGCAGCTTCATAAAAGTGGATTTGCCCGCGCCGCTCGGCCCCACTATGAATACGAATTCGCCGGGATTTATGCTGACATTCACATCGCTCAGTGCTACTGTATCATTTTCGTATTCCTTGAACACATTCTTCATTAATATAACCGGTTTTATGATGATTCACCTCTATCAAAATCAGACTGCATAGCGCAAAAATGCTTTCTGAACGTAATCCTTCATTCAGAAAGCATTTTATAATCCTATTGGATTTGTAATTAATCAGCTAAAATTTCCGTGCCTGTTTCCGTTATCAGCACTGTCTTTTCCCACTGCGCCGATAAAGAGCCGTCGGCAGTGTAAACCGTCCATTTGTCGATGGGGTCAAGGACTACATCTGCTTTGCCCGCGTTGATCATCGGTTCGACTGTCAGCACCATGCCGGGCACGAGCAGCATACCCGTATTTTTTTTGCCGACATGAGCGACGAACGGATCTTCATGGAATTTCTTGCCCACGCCGTGGCCGCCGAGCTGCGTTACGACTGAATAGCCGTGCTTGTGCGCGTGCTGCTGAATAGCAGCACCGATATCGCCGACCCAGCCCCAAGGCTTGATAGTGGCAATACCCAGTTCCATGCACTCTTTCGTAACTTCTACCAGCTTCTTTGCCTTTCCGCTTACTTTGCCGATCATGAACATACGCGACGCATCAGCAAAATAGCCGTCGAGAATCGTCGTTATATCCACATTGACGATATCGCCTTCTTCCAGCACCGTATCGCGGCTGGGAATACCGTGGCAGACCACATTGTTGACCGATATGCAGACGCTCTTGGGATAGCCTTCATAATTTAGGCACGCCGGTATGCCGCCGTGTTCCACGATGTAATTGTGCGCCATGCGGTTGAGCGTTTCCGTATCCATGCCCGCGCATATCTGCTGACCGATTAAATCGAGTGCGCCGTTGTTGATGACACCGCTCTTTTTAATACCTTCGATATCCTTTTCATTTTTTATCAGCTTGTGAGAAGGCTTCACCTGCTGGCGAAAACGCTTGAGCTTTATAGATCTCAAATGTTCATCGAATTTTTTATGGCATTCACCATAGGCACGGCCGCTGCCGCACCAGCATAAATCTGTATCTAGCATAAAATTTATCTCTCCTATTCTAT
>CATYZV010000171.1 GCA_958415865.1 uncultured Selenomonadaceae bacterium | reverse complement strand
TCGGCCGTATTGGTCGTCTCGCTTTCAGACAAATGTTCGATGCAGAAGGTTATGATGTTGTTGCTATCAACGACCTCACCAGCCCGAAAATGCTGGCTCACCTTCTCAAATACGACTCCACTCAGGGCCGTTATGAATACGCTGACAGCGTAGAAGCAGGTGAAGATTCCATCACTGTAAATGGCAAAAAAATCACCATCTATGCTAAACCCAATCCTGAAGAATTACCTTGGGGCGAACTCGGTGTAGACGTAGTTCTCGAATGCACTGGTTTCTTTACTTCTAAAGAAAAAGCATCCGCTCATATCAAAGCCGGCGCAAGAAAAGTTGTAATCTCCGCTCCTGCTGGTAAAGATCTTCCTACCATTGTTTACAATGTAAACCATAAAACTTTAAAAGCAAGCGACACTGTAATCTCCGCTGCTTCCTGCACGACTAACTGCTTAGCTCCTATGGCTAACGCTCTTAACAAACTCGCTCCTATCCAGAGCGGTATCATGACTACCGTTCACGCTTACACCGGCGACCAGATGACTCTGGATGGCCCTCAGCGTAAAGGCGATTTAAGACGTTCCCGTGCTGCTGCTGTTAATATCGTTCCTAACTCCACCGGCGCTGCTAAAGCTATCGGTCTCGTTATTCCTGAACTGAACGGTAAATTAATCGGCTCCGCACAGCGTGTACCTACCCCTACTGGTTCCACTACTATCTTAGTAGCAGTTGTAAAAGGCAAAGTAACTGTTGAAGACGTAAATGCTGCAATGAAAGCTGCTAGCACTGAATCCTTCGGCTACACTGAAGAACAGCTCGTTTCCAGCGATATCGTTGGTATTAGATACGGCTCCCTCTTCGATGCAACTCAGACTATGGTTGCTCCGATGGAAGACGGCAACACTCACGTACAGGTTGTTTCCTGGTATGACAACGAAAACAGCTACACCAGCCAGATGGTTCGTACAATTAAATACTTCGCTGAACTCAAGTAATTTTATATTGTGCAGCCTTTTTGGGGCCGGTCTTTTAATCAAGAGGCCGGTCCTATTTTAAATTTAGGGAGGATATTCAATGAACAAATTATCTATTAAAGACGTTGACGTAAACGGCAAGAAAGTCTTTGTCCGCGTTGACTTCAACGTGCCTATGGATGAAAATCAGGATATTACTAATGACAAGCGCATCCGCGCAACTCTGCCGACTATCAATTACCTGCTCGAACACAATGCAGCCGTTATCCTCGCTTGCCACGTAGGCCGTCCGAAAGGACAGAGAGTGCCTGAACTGTCTGTAAAACCTATCGTAATTTACTTATCTCAGCTGCTCAACAAGCCTGTAAAATACGCTTCTGACTGCGTCGGCCCGAAAGCAGAAAAAGCTGCTGCTGAATTAAAGCCCGGCGAAGTTCTGCTACTGGAAAACCTCCGCTATCACAATGAAGAAACGAAAAACGATCCCGAATTCGCTAAACAGCTGGCTTCTCTCGCTGATATCGCTGTTGACGATGCTTTCGGCGTTTCTCATAGAGCACACGCATCCAATGCAGGCATCGCTAAATACCTCAAAGTATATGCCGGCTTCCTGATCGAAAAAGAAATTCAGTTCATCGGCAAGGCATTGTCCAACCCTGAACGTCCGTTCGTTGCTATCATCGGCGGTGCTAAAGTATCCGACAAGATCGGCGTTATCTCCAACCTGATCGAAAAAGCTGACGCTATCGTAATCGGCGGCGGCATGGCTAACACCTTCCTCAAAGCTGAAGGCAAAGAAATCGGCTCTTCCCTGTTTGAAGAAGAAAAACTGTCTCTGGCTAAAGAACTGCTGGCTAAAGCTAATGAAAAAGGCGTAAAAGTATTCCTGCCTACTGAAGTAGTCGTAGCTGATAAATTCGCAGCTGATGCAGCTCACAAAATTGTATCCACGGATGATGTACCTGCTGACTGGATGATCCTCGACAACTTCTTCGCTCCTGAATGTGCTCAGGCTTTGGAAAATGCCAAGACTATCGTTTGGAACGGACCTATGGGCGTGTTTGAATTCGACGCTTTTGCTAAAGGCACGGAAGCAATCGCTAAAGCTGTTGCTGAATCCAAAGGCACTAGCATCGTAGGCGGCGGCGACTCCATCGCAGCTCTGAAGAAAACCGGTCTTTCCGACAAGATCAGCCATATTTCCACCGGCGGCGGCGCAACCCTCGAATTCCTCGAAGGCAAACCGATGCCCGGCATCGCAGCTATCGCTGATAAATAATCATAGATTATCTCAAAAACTCCAAATAAATTTGAAAGAGGTTGATTCTACAATGCGTAAACCTATTATCGCCGGCAACTGGAAAATGCACAACACCGTTGCAGCCGGTACTGCTCTCGTTAAAGCACTGGCTCCCCTCGTTGCTGACAACACCAAAGTCGACATCGTTGTATGCCCTACATTCACTGCTCTGTCTGCTGTAGCTGAAGCTTTAAAAGGCACGAATGTTCACGTTGGTGCTCAGAATGTTCACTGGGAAAAAAGCGGTGCATTCACCGGCGAAGTTTCCGCTGAAATGCTGACTGAACTCGGCGTAGAATACGTTGTAATCGGCCATTCCGAACGCCGCGAAATGTTCGGTGAAACCGATGAATACGTAAACAAACGCGCTAAAGCTGCTCTGGCTGCAGGCATTGTGCCCATCATCTGCTGCGGTGAAACTCTGGAAACCCGCGAAGCAGGCAAACAGAACGAATGGGTAGGTGCTCAGATCGAAGCTGCTCTCGACGGTCTGACTGCTGCTCAAGTTGCAGGCCTCGTAATCGCTTACGAACCTATCTGGGCTATCGGCACCGGCAAAACCGCTACGTTTGACCAGGCTGAAGAAATGTGCGCTCACATCCGCGAAGTCGTAAAAGCTAAATTCGATGCTGCTACGGCTGATGCAGTACGCATTCAGTACGGCGGAAGCGTAAAACCTGCTACGATCGAAGGCTTAATGCAGAAACCCAACGTTGACGGTGCTCTCGTCGGCGGTGCTTCCCTCAAGGCTGAAGACTTCAGCAAAATCGCTAATTTCTAATACAATATATATAAATTAAGTTCTACTATACGGCATATTAAAAGTCAGCTGATGAATCCGGGCCTTCATGCTCAGATTTATCAGCCGGCGATGTGCTGATATCATCTTAATATATTTGGAGAGGTAATTGAAAAGATGTCTAAACTCAACGCTCCCGTTGCTTTAATCATCATGGACGGCTGGGGAATAGCCAATGCCTGCGCTACGAATGCAGTCAATGTGGGCAAGACTCCTGTCATCGACGGGCTGACTGCCAAATATCCCCACGCTAAGTTATTCTGCTCCGGTGAAGCTGTAGGCCTGCCTGACGGTCAGATGGGCAACTCCGAAGTAGGACATACGAATATCGGCGCAGGCCGTGTCGTTTATCAGGAATTGACTCGCATCACCAAAGCTATCCGCGAAGGTGCTTTCTTCAAGAATCCTGTATTCCTCGATATCATCAACGCTGTGAAGAAAAACAACGGTGCGCTGCACCTCATGGGCCTTCTGTCCGACGGCGGCGTACACAGCCACAACAGCCATCTTTACGCGCTGATTCAGCTGGCTAAGCAGGAAGGCGTAAAAGAAGTTTACGTCCACGCATTCCTCGACGGCCGCGATGTTCCTCCTTCCAGTGCTGCCGATTATCTCGAAGAATTGGAAGCAAAACTCAAAGAAATCGGCATCGGCAAGATCGCTACTGTTTCCGGACGCTACTATGCTATGGACCGCGATAAACGCTGGGACCGCGTACAGAAAGCGTATGAAGCTATCGCTGAAGGCAAAGGCATTGACCGCGCAAGCTCCGCTGAAGCGATCAAGAAATCGTATGAAGAAGATACGACGGATGAATTTGTCGTACCGGCAGTTATCGGCGGCTATAAAGGCATGACGAACAATGACGGTGCTATTTTCTTCAACTTCCGCCCCGACCGCGCCCGCGAATTGACCCACGCTTTTGTCGATGAAAAATTCGACGGCTTTGCCCGCAGAGAAGATCTGCACATCCCGTTTGCTACGATGACTCAGTATGAAAAAGGCATGAACGCTGAAATTGCGTACAAACCGGAAGCACTTGCTAACACGCTGGGCGAATACGTAAGCAAGCTGGGCTGCACTCAGCTGCGCATCGCTGAAACGGAAAAATACGCTCACGTTACGTTCTTCTTCAACGGCGGCGTAGAACAGCCTTATCCCGGTGAAGACCGCATTTTAGTACCTTCCCCGAAAGTCGCTACGTACGATCTCCAGCCTGAAATGAGTGCTGTGGAAGTAACTGACAAAGTGGTTGATGCTATTTTGTCGAAGAAATACGATTTCATCATTCTCAACTATGCTAACGGCGATATGGTAGGTCATACCGGCGTATTGGATGCAGCTGTAAAAGCTGTGGAAACGGTTGATACCTGTGTCGGCAGATTCGTCGATGCAATCCGTCAGGTGGGCGGCAGCGTCTGCATCACTGCTGACCACGGCAACGCTGAAAAGATGCTCGATGAAGAAACGAAAGAACCGTTTACGGCTCATACGACTAATCCTGTTCCGTTCATCGTCGTATCCGACAAAGTAAAACACGTTCACGACGGTGCGCTCTGCGACATCGCTCCGACGCTTTTGAGCTTAGCCGGCCTTGATGTACCGGAAGAAATGAGCGGCAAATCCCTCGTAGATTAAGAGAATTTTAGTCTACTGTAAATTTCGTGATAAAATAATATTGGGA
>CATYZV010000170.1 GCA_958415865.1 uncultured Selenomonadaceae bacterium | reverse complement strand
GCAATGACGCTCTATTCCATTAGGAATAGGGCGTTTTTTCGTTTTTGATGTTTTAGAAGGGATTGGTGTATATGAAAGAGCTCATAAAGTATACGCAGAAGACGAATGAGCTGCTGAAACGGTACGGAGTCAAGTTCGGCATATATAAAAATAATGAATTTCACGAGCAGCTGTTTCCGTTTGACTGTATTCCGCGCGTCATCAGCAGCAAGGAATTTTCTTATTTAAATGAAGGCTTGATTCAGCGCGTAGATGCTCTGAATGCCTTTCTTTGCGACATATACGGGGAAAAGCAGATTGTAAAGGACGGCGTTATACCGGAAGAGTTCATCTATTCGTCGAGCGGCTATCTGGTGGAATGTGAAGGGGCAAAGCCGCCTAAGGGAATTGCGGCTCATATTGCGGGCATTGACCTCGTGCAGGCAAAAGACGGCACTTGGTACGTATTGGAAGACAACCTGCGCATACCGAGTGGTGCTTCCTATCCGATGATAGCGCGTTCGCTCTGCCGCAAGGCAAGCCCGATGACATACATTCACAATCACGTGGAGGACAACCGCAATTACGCGCAGATGCTAAAAGAAACGATGGATTTTGTTAATACGGGCGGCATCAATGCTATTTTTACGCCGGGCAGAATGAATGCGGCTTACTTTGAACACGCTTATCTGGCAGAAAAAACGGGTGCTGTGCTCGTCGGCCCGAATGATATCGTAGTCAAGGAGGATTTCCTCTACTTCAAGAATTACACCGGCTCGCTGGAAAAGATCGGCGCACTGTACCGCCGTGTATCCGATGAGTATCTGGACCCGATGACTTTCTGTGAAGAATCGCTGATAGGCATTCCTCATCTGATGGAAATATACCGCAAGGGCAATGTGGCTATCATCAATGCTCCCGGCAACGGCGTTGCCGATGACAAGGGAATATATTACTTCGTGCCCAAGATGGTGGAATACTATCTGCATGAAAAGCCGATTCTGCACAATGCTCCGACGTATCTGCCGTATTACGCTGCCGACCGCGAATACGTGCTGGAGAACTTCGACAAGCTCGTAATCAAGGACGTGGCGGAAGCAGGCGGCTATGGCGTGTTCTTCGGCAATACCCTGCCGCCGGAAGAAAAGGCTGCTTTCATAGAAAAAATGCTCAAGGAACCGCGCCGCTTCATCGCGCAGGAAGTAATCGACTTCAAGGATCTGGAGATTCAGGACAACGGCGAGCTGGTAGAACGCAAGGCAGATTTGCGCGCTTTCGTGCTGACGGGTGAGACGACCCGCGTATGGAAGAGCGGCTTGACCCGTTTTTCACGCAACCCCGACAGCTTTATCGTAAATTCATCACAGGGCGGAGGATTTAAAGACACATGGATATTATCTCGCTAGACAAAGTTGACAATCTGCTGTGGCTGGGACGCTACAGTGAGCGCGTCTACCTCACTATAAAAGAATTTTTCACGGGCTATGACCAGATGATAGAGGATCCGGAATTTTACAAGGAATACTGCTACAATCTTCAGATACCCAATGTCTATGACAATCTGGAGGACTTTGTAAAACGCTACGTCAGGGATGAAAAAAATCCCGATTCCATCATCGCAAATCTAAACCGCGCTTATGATAACTGCATGATTCTGCGCAATGAAATCGGCACGGAAACGATGTCGTATCTGGAACTTGCCTTAAACGACCTGATTTCCCTAAAGGACTTTGATTCCTTCATAATAGATTTGCAGGGTGCTTTGGACCATATACTGGCTTTCTGGGCGTGCCTCGACGACAGCGTGGAAAATTACGAAGTGCGCAATATCATAAAGCTGGGCAAGCGTCTGGAACGCTTCGATATATATCTGCGCCTCAGGAAAGACCGCCATACCTTGCAGATGGCGTGCGACACGCTGGATCACCGCCTCAAGAAGTCCAATCTGCCGTACGACCGCGAATCGTTCATGAAGGCAAGGGAGATTATCGCCCAGCCTGCCATTGATTATGACGATGCTGTTTATTTAGTAGAAAGCTTGGTGCGATGAATGAAGAATTTCCGCGTTGAATACAGGCTGCGCCTGACGACAGACCACGAGATCAACCATCACTTTTTTTCTCTGCGCTGCCTGCCCAAGACAGAAGCACGCCAAATAGCACAGCATACGCGCCTCAGGATTAATGCCGATTATTTTTCCTACAGCGAAGACTGCTTCGGCAACCGTTTCATCTACGGCTACAAGGACGCGCCCAGCCAAGTGCTGGATTTGTATATGGAATCTCAGGTCAAAGTGGATTATCTGCAATACGATTTTGATGACAGGCTCAATAGCGTGTTCAAACTGCCTACGCACCAGACGCAGATCGGTGCCAATCTGGAAGAATTTGCAGCGATCTGCGCCCGAAAGACACAGCAGCTGCCCAATGACTATGAAAAGTGCCTCGCCGTATCGAAGCTGGTGCATGAGGCAATGCAGTATGAAAAGGGTGTTACCGATATCAAGACGACAGCTGACGAGGCTTTCAGGCTGCATCGGGGTGTCTGCCAGGATTATGCCCAAATAATGATAGCCGTGCTGCGCTCTATGGGGCTTCCTGCGCGCTATGTGGCGGGCGCGATGGAGGGCGAAAAGCTCACGCACGCTTGGGTGGAAGCCTTTGCCAACGGACGCTGGTACGGCTTTGACCCGACGAATGACCTCTTGGTGAACGACCAGTATATCGTCTTTTCACGCGGCCGCGACTACCGCGACTGCCTAGTGAACAAGGGGATATTCTACAGCCCTATTTCTGCTTCTCAAAAACAGGAAGTAACAGTCAATGTCATGGAAATTGAATTGACTGAAATATGATAGATTAAGGAAAGAGTGAATCTATGAGTACCATTGTTGAAAGTATACCCTTGCCGATAGATGAGCATTACGAAATAAAAAAACATCGGCTCAGTGCAGGAGAAAAGAAGACGCGCCTTTGCATCGTCAGCGGCACGCACGGCGATGAGCTGGAAGGCCAGTACGTCTGCTATAAACTGCAGGAAAAATTGAAGCAGGCGGAAGGCAGCTGGAGCGGTATCGTCGATATATATCCCTGCCTCAATCCGCTGGGCATGGATTCCATCAACCGCAAAGTGCCGATGTTCGACCTCGATATGAACCGTATTTTCCCCGGTGATCCGGAAGGCTCGATGGTAGAATACATGGCCAGCCGCATAATGGACGATCTGACGGGAGCCGATCTCGTCATCGATATACACGCCAGCAACATCTACCTGCGCGAAGTGCCTCAGATACGCATCAATGAACTGCAAAAAGATGTGCTGCTGCCGATGGCGAAATGGCTCAATATGGAATACATCTGGGTCCATGCCGCTTCCACCGTATTGGAAAGCACGCTAGCCTATTCGCTAAACGAACGCAAAACACCGACGCTCGTCGTGGAAATGGGCGTAGGTATGCGCATAACGCCTGAATACGGCGATCAGCTCTGCGACGGCATCATAAATGCCATGATACACATGGGCATGATGGAAGTACACAGCATGTTCATCAAAAAGCCGATCATAAGTACCGACGGCCATGTCCATTTCTTAAATGCAGCCTGCTCCGGCGTATTTCTGCCCTGCGTCAGCCACGATCATCTCGTGCGCCAGTACGATTTGATCGGCAATATCGTAGACCCCTTGGACGGCACGATAAAGCATAAAGTAGTTTCCCCCTGCGATGGGCTGCTGTTCACCCTGCGAGAATATCCCATCGTCAATGAAGGCAGTTTAATCGGCCGTTTACTGGAGTGTAGCATATAATGAAAGAAAATATAATCTACGAATTGGAATCCCTCTACCGCAGTCCGCTGCGCATCCGCGCTTATGAATTCGGCGAAGGCGAAAAGAGCATCTGCATAGTCGGCTCTCTGCGCGGCAATGAAGTACAGCAGATGTACATCTGCTCGCTGATAGTCAAGAAGCTCAAAGAGTACGAGGCAAACGGGCATATCAGCGAAAATCACAAAATCACCGTCATACCCGGCATAAATACGTATTCGCTCAACCAGGGCAAACGCTTCTGGCCGCAGGACGATACGGATATCAACAGGATGTTCCCCGGCTACTACGAAGGCGAAACGACACAGCGCGTAGCGGAAGGCGTATTCGATGCCATAAAAGACTACGCTTACGGCATTCAGCTGACGAGCTTTTACATCCCCGGCGAATTTTCCACCCATGTGCGCATGATGCACACCGGCTTGGAAGACATCGAAAACAGCAAACTGTTCGGCCTGCGCTACATAGTAGTCAGAAAACCGCGCCCTTACGATACGACGACGCTCAATTACAACTGGCAGCTCTGGAACTGCAAGGCATATTCGCTCTACACCAAGGCCTGTGAGACCATCGACGACCCTACAGCCCGCGAAGCCCGCAACAGCGTACTGCGCTTTCTCTACGAAAAAGGCATAACGAACCTGCCCGTACTGGGAGGCTTTCACAGCGAAGTCATAGAAGAAGACCGCATGATATCAGTCAAATGCGAACAGGCAGGCTTTATGCGGCGGCTGGTAACGGTCAATGACGAAGTCCATAAAGGCGATGTAATGGCAAAGATATACAATCCCTATGACCATTCCGTCATCGAAGAGCTGACTGCACCCTGCGACGGCGTTGTCTTCTTCGTCCATGCCAAGAGCCTCGTTTACGCGCATACGGCAGTCGTAAAACTGAAATTAAATTATTGAGTATTGACACAGATAATTTTTTAAGCTATAATAATATAGTCGCATGAAGCGACACTTCATAG
>CATYZV010000169.1 GCA_958415865.1 uncultured Selenomonadaceae bacterium | reverse complement strand
GGATTTTTTGTCAGCGGCGCAGAATATAAAAGTAACTTTATGCCGCTTTTACCTGATTTACGATAGTGAAAGCGGCGGAGATTGGAGAAATTTTTATGTTAGTACAGATAGAAGGTCTTATAAAGACGATTGGAGTATTGGATATCATAGATATCCTGATTGTGGCGTTTCTCTTGTACCAAGTCTACAAGATGCTGGAAAATACCAGAGCACTGACGCTTACCAAGGGCCTTTTAATCCTGCTTCTGCTGACGGTGGTTACAGGCTGGCTGGAGCTGCACGCTATCAACTGGCTTTTGCAAAAGACGGTAACCTTGCTGTTTGTGGCACTGCCGATCGTATTTCAGCCGGAACTGCGGCGCGCGCTGGAGCACATCGGTGAAGGCCAGATCTTCAAGCGCAGCAGTCTTTTGAACTACGAAGAAGCATGTTCACTCGTTTCTGAGCTGGACAGGGCAGTTTTAAAAATGTCTTCGACGAAGACGGGTGCATTGATCGTCCTAGAGCGTAATATGGGTCTCAATGATATCTGCGCCAGCGGCATTAAGCTCGATGCTATCGTGAGTGCCGAGCTGCTGATCAATGTATTCGTGCCCAATACGCCTCTGCACGACGGGGCTGTCATAATCCGCGGCAACCGCCTCGTGGCTGCGGGCTGCCTGCTGCCGCTCACCGATGACAGGACGCTGAGCACGGAACTGGGCACGCGCCACCGCGCAGCTATCGGCTTGTCCGAGCAGTGCGATGCCGTCGTAGTCGTGGTCAGTGAAGAAACAGGAACGATATCAGTAGCTGAATCGGGCAGGATATACCGCCATCTCGATTCTGACCAGCTCAGGCAGTATTTGATGCCGATATTCTCACCGCGCAAGACGACATTGCGTACTGTTGTAGAGAAATGGAGGCAGAGAAAATGATAAATTTTTTTAGAAGAAATCTGTCTGAAAAGTGCTTGGCTCTGATAGTTGCCATCGGCTGCTGGGTATTCGTCATGAACGATCAGAATCCGCAGATTGAAAATACGTACACCGTGCCCATAACCGTAGTCAATGCGCCTGACGGCTATCAAATATCAAAGAATGTGGACGATGTGAAGCTGCGGGTCAAGGCGCAGCGGTCTTTGTTTGCCAATGTGGATGCCAGTGATTTTAAAGTCTACGTGGATTTAAAAGGTGTAGAGAGCGGCACGCATGATCTGCAGGTGCAGGCTGTGCTGCCCAGCGGCTTTGACCTCGTTTCAGTCGGTCCGGGCAAAGTTACGGTCAACGTGGATAAGATCGAGGAAAAAGAAGTGCCGATACGTCTTAAATTATCCGGTGCCGCAGGCGGCGGCAAAGTAGTGGCAAAAGTAGAACAGTCGCTTCAGAATGTAACGGTAGAAGGCCCTGACAGCGTGCTCAACCGCGTAACGGCTGTAATCGGCTACATCGGATTAAACGGCAGCAGCGATGACTTTAATGTTACGGTTCCGCTGGTCGCTGTCGACGATAGGGAACAGAAAGTCGAAGGCGTAAAGCTCATTCCCAAGACGGTCGATGTCAATATCTCTCTTGCCCGCGGCCTAAATACGAAGATAATCGACATCAAGCCGACGCTGATGTCAGATCTGCCCAAGGACTACATTTTGAAATCCGTGAAAGTAGAGCCTGAAAAGATCGAGATCAGCGGCGATGCTGATGCCATCGGCCCTTTGATGTATATGCCTACGGAAAGCATTTCCTTGGCTAATATGACGAAGGCAGAGACGATCACGGTCAAGCTCTCTGTTCCTAGCGGCGTTACGGTTACGAACACGGATGTAACGGTCTACATCGACGTAGAGAAAAAGAGTGAGCCGAGCACGGCTTCTGACAAGAACAGCTGAATAATTTAGAGGATTAACCATAAAGGATGATTACGAGCAGATGATAAGAATCAGGAACTTCAATGTCCCTTTTGACGATGAAACTCCGCTTTCGATTCTGGCTGCTGCCCGGCTAAGATTACCACCTCAGCAAGTTGATGGGGTGGTAATCGTGCGTAAGGGCATCGATGCCAGACGGTACAAGGGTGCGCCGATTCACTTCGTTTACATCTTAGATGTAAAAGTGAAACTGCCGGAGAAAAAGGTCATGGCAAAGCTGCACCGCGACAAGAATGTGGAAATTGTTCACGAAGAAAAAAATATGCCGCCTGTTTTGCGCAGGGCAAAGACGCTGCGCCCCGTCGTGGTCGGCTTCGGCCCTGCCGGGATGTTTGCCGCGCTGACGCTGGCCAAAAACGGCTATGCTCCGATAGTATTTGAACGCGGCAGCGATGTGGATACGCGCCACCGCGATATAGAAGCGTTTTGGCACGGCGGAGCACTAAAGGAAAATTCCAATGTGCAGTTCGGCGAGGGCGGTGCAGGCACGTTTTCTGACGGCAAGCTGACGACGCGCATCAGCGACAGCCGTATAAGTGAAGTGCTGGACGCTTTTGTATCGGCAGGTGCTCCGCCGGAGATAAAGTATCTGCACAAGCCGCATATCGGCACGGATATACTGCGCACCGTCGTCAAGAACATACGGCTGAAGGTGATAGAGCTGGGCGGTGAAATTCACTTCAACGCTCAGGTTACGGATATAGCCGTCAAAGACGGAATCCTCAGCGGCGTAGAGCTGAACGGCAGTGAAATGATCTCAGCTGATGCCGTATTCATGGGCATCGGCCACAGTGCGCGGGATACTTATGCTATGCTGCACGAGCGCGGACTGTCTATGCAGGCAAAGCCCTTTGCAGTCGGCGTGCGCATAGAACATCCGCAGAGCCTCATCGACGAAGCCCAGTACGGGCAGGATGCAGGCAATCCTAGGCTTCCGGTAGCGGATTACGCGCTTACGTACAACAACCGCAGCACGGGGCGTTCGGCGTATTCCTTCTGCATGTGCCCCGGCGGGCAGGTCGTGGCGGCAGCTTCAGAGAAAAACCGCCTCGTCGTCAACGGCATGAGCAATTACAAGCGCGACTCCGGCACGGCAAACAGTGCCCTGCTGGTCAATGTAACGCCGGACGATTTCGGTCATGATGTGCTCGCCGGCATCGCTTTTCAGCGCCGTTACGAGGAATTGGCATTTAAATGCGGCGGCAGCGATTATCGCGCACCGGTGCAGACGGTCGGCGATTTCCTGCGCGGCACGGCAGGCTCCGATGATTTTCTCACCGAGCCTACGTATCTGCCGGGTGTCAAAACAGCAGATCTGCGCGATTGCCTGCCTGATTTTACCGCTGATACATTGGCGGAAGCACTGCCTCATTTTGATAAAAAAATACATGGCTTTGCCGACCCGCGTGCGGTGATGACCGGCGTGGAAATGCGCTCATCTGCTCCCTGCAGGATACTGCGCAGCAAGCAGAGCTTCACATCTGTCAATATGCCGGGCTTTTATCCTATCGGCGAAGGTGCAGGCTATGCCGGCGGCATAATGAGCGCGGCTGTAGACGGCATGAATGCAGCTTGGGCTTATATGCAGCAGATTGAAGATAAATAAGTTAGCAGAATAAATTCACTATAGATAAATCAAGATGATTGAAAGGGGTATTTTTTAATGGCGAGAATGTTTGGAACTGACGGTGTGCGAGGCAAGGCGAATGTGGAGCTTACACCGGAATTGGCGTACAAACTGGGCAGAGCCGCTGCCGTATTTTTTGCCAAAGACAGAGCTGAAGGGGAAAGCTGCACGATATTCATCGGGCGCGACACGCGCCTTTCCGGCTCTATGTACGAAGCTGCACTGTCGGCGGGCATCTGTTCTGCCGGAGGCAATGTAGTGCTCGTAGGTGTGCTGCCCACTCCTGCCGTAGCTTATCTGGCACGCACTCATAAGGCAGATGCGGGCATCGTTATCTCCGCTTCGCACAATCCGTTTTACGACAACGGCATTAAATTCTTCGGCGGCGACGGCTACAAGCTGCCCGATGCTGTAGAAGACGAAATAGAAGCCCTCGTGCACCGCATTGAGGAAAATGACGATCTCTACCGCCCTACGGATGCCGGCATCGGTTCCGTATCGTACCATCATGACTTCATCGAAGAATACATATCCTTCGTTACCAAGACTACGGATATAGAACTGGAAGGCATGAAAATCGTGCTCGACTGTGCCAACGGTGCATCTTACGAAGCAATGCCCAGAATCCTGCGCCGCCTCGGTGCCGATGTCGTAGTCATCCACGATAAGCCGAACGGCATCAACATCAACGACAACTGCGGCTCCACGCATCTCGAATCACTGCGCGAAGCGGTCATCGCCAACAAAGCCGACATCGGCATTGCGCATGACGGCGATGCTGACAGATGCCTCTGTATAGACGAAAACGGCGATTTCATCGACGGCGACCACATGATCGCTGCCTGCGCCATCTACATGATGGGCAAAGGCACTTTGCACAACAACACCGTCGTTACCACGGTCATGGCGAACATTGGCTTCCACAAAGCGATCAAGGAAAACGGTGGCCGAACGGAAATCACGGCAGTCGGCGATCGCTACGTGCTGGAAAATATGCTGAAAAACAATTACAACCTCGGCGGCGAACAGTCGGGCCACATCATTTTCACTGACTTTTCCACCACGGGCGACGGCCCTGTTACGGCATTACAGGTACTGTCGTATCTCAAGCGCACGCGCAAAAAAGCCTCGGCTATCACCAAGATAATGACGAGCTATCCGCAGCTGCTCGTAAACGTCAAAGTAGCGACGAAAGAAGGCTGGGATACGAATCTGCGCATCAAAGAAGCGATCAGCAAGGGCGAAGCACAGCTCGGCGAA
>CATYZV010000168.1 GCA_958415865.1 uncultured Selenomonadaceae bacterium | reverse complement strand
GCTCTGCTATAATTATACAGTATATAATGAAAGGAATTGATACTTATGAGCCTCGACGGCTTTTCCCTGCGCCCGCTGGCGGATGAACTGAATAATGCCTTGAGCGGCGGCCGCATTGACCGCGTCAGCCAGACAAATAAACAGGACCTCTTCTTCTACGTCCGCCAGCCAGGACAGACATATATCGTCTACTTATCCATAAACCCTTCCAATCCCATGGTCAACATAACGAATACCCAGCCGGAGAATCCTCCGGAGCCGCCGGCATTCTGCATGGCGATGCGCAAGCAGCTCGAGGGCGGCCGCATAGCCTCCGTCAGCCAGTACGGGCTGGACCGTATGCTGCTCATCGACATCGACACGCTCGGCAGCCGCGGTGCCGTCATCACCAAGACGCTCGTAGCAGAACTCATGGGCAAGTACAGCAATCTGATACTGACGCAGGACGGCACCATCATCGACGCACTGCGCAAAGTCGGCGAGAACAGCAACCGCGTGCGCACCGTGCTGCCCGGACAGAATTACGAGCTGCCGCCCGTACAGGATGAAATCGACATATTAAAATCAGACGGCAGCAATTTCATCGAGCGCATCAAAATGTATCAGGAAGCCTCGCTATATCAAGCAGTGATAGCCGCCGGGCTGGGCTTTGGCCCCATCACGGCACGCGAAATAATCTACCTCGCCGGGCTGTATGGCGATCTGCCGGTAAAAGACATGGCGGATATCGACTTTGATTCGCTGAAAAACGCCGTCGGCGAAATGAAAACAGCCTACAGCGAACACGATTTTCATCCCACGCTGGTACTCGATGCCAAGCAGAAGATCAAGGCGATGACACCGTACGCCCTGCACATCTTCCCCGCACCGCAGTACACCGTCAAGACGTACGCTTCAATGAACGAGCTTATGGAAGCGTCCAAAAGCTACATCAAGCGCAGCAGCCTGCCCGAAAAAGACGCTTACCGAAAAATCATTCATAACGAAATCAGCCGCCTGACGAAAAAAGAAAAACTGCTCGCCGACGATTTGCAAAAAGCCGAAAAAGCTGACCTGCAGAAAATAAAAGCCGACAATCTCATGACGTACCAATACCAATTCAAAGACCACGCCGACAAGCAGATAAAAGTCCCCGACATCTACAGTACAGACGGCAAAGAACTGACGATCGCCCTCGACACCAGGCTGACCCTGATACAAAACGCCCAGGCATATTACAAAAAATACGACAAGCTAAAACGCTCCAAAGACAAAATCCTGACCCAGATAAAACACTGCCGGCGCGACAGGCAGTACGCCCTCACCATCGAAAATGCCCTCGACTCCTCCGCCTCACTCGCCGACCTCGAAGACATCAAGCAGGAACTCATCAAAGCAGGCTTTCTGCCGCCGGAAAACCGCAAAAAAGCCTCCACGCCGCCTTCCAAGCCCTTTAAATTCGCGCTGCCCGGCGGCATGATACTCTACGTCGGCAAAAACAACTACCAAAATGACAGGCTGACCTTCAAATCGGCGCATAACGACGATATCTGGCTGCACACCAAGGATATCCCCGGCTCCCACGTCGTGATCGACACCAAAGGGGATGAAGTGGACGAAGACACCCTGCTCCTAGCAGCACAGATAGCCGCTCACTTCAGCAAAGCACGCGGCTCCTCCAAAGTGCCCGTCGATTACGTGCCGATAAAATTCGTCAAAAAACCCTCCGGCGCAAAACCCGGCTTTGTAATCTTCACCAACAACAAGACTCTCTATGTAACGCCCGATGAAGAGCAGATAGCACCGATAATAGCCAAGGACTTGAACCAGAAATAGCATTTTATCCTAAACACAAAACCCCGCATACGATTATCCGCTGCGGGGTTTTTGCTGTATTATTTTGTGGCTGCCCGTATGATGGCTTCGGCTACTTCTTTGATGCTCTTGCGCTTTGCCATGCTGTACTTCTGAATTCGGCGGTACGCTTCCGATTCGGAGAGGTTGTAGGCATCCATCAGTATGCCTTTGGCGCGGTCGAGGATTTTGCGCATTTCCAGTGAATTTTTGATGTCGTCGAGGTCGCTTTCCAGCTGCTTTATTTCATTAAAGCGGGAGAGAGCTATTTCGATGGCGGGAAAGAGGCTGCTCTGCTTTATGGGTTTTACGAGGTAGGCGAGCACGCCTGAATCTTTTGCTTTAGCCACGATTTCTTTCTGGCTGAATGCTGTCAAGAGGATTACGGGAGCAATTTTTTCGTCAGATATGATGCGCGAGGCTGTTATGCCGTCCATTTCCGGCATTTTTATATCCATTATGACGAGGTCGGGACGCAGGCGGCGCGTCAGTTCTACTGCTTTGGCCCCGTTGTACGATTCGCCGATGACTTCGTGTCCGGCTTCTTCGAGCATTTCTTTTAAATCCATGCGTATAATCGATTCATTGTCTGCGATGACAATTTTCAATTTAGACATTTTCAATCATCCTCCATCAGGCTCTTGTAAGGTATAGTTATGCGAGCGTGGGTTCCGTGGTCGCTGTACAGTTCAAAATTTCCTTCCCAGTCGCCTTCGACCATCGCGCTGATTATCTGAAGGCCTAAGGATTTTAGCCTGCTTCTGTCAAAGCCGGGCGGCAGGCCTGCTCCGTCGTCGTACAGTTCAAAGATGTACGAGTCAACGGTCTGCTTTATGTCCATGCCGATCAAGCCTTTGTGCCTGCCTTCAAAGCCGTGCTCGATGGAGTTTAGGATCAATTCGTTGATTATGAGTGCTATATTGCTGGCGTGCTTGGAAGGCAGGATGACTGTATTGCCGGTGAATTTCGTCGTCAGTATGAAATTGCTGTCAAGCATATTCTGCTGTACGAGGGATAAGATGTTTTTGGTAACTTCGACGACGTTGATCTTTTCATCGCCCTGCTGCGAGAGAAATTCATGCGCCACGGAAATGCTCAAAATGCGGTTGACGCTCTCTTGCAGAGCATCGCGCACTTCTTGGGATTTGGAGCGGCGTGCCTGCAATCGCAGGAGGCTGGCTATCGTCTGCAAGTTATTCTTGACGCGGTGGTGAATCTCTTGGATAACTGCCGATTTTATCAGCAGCTCTTTGTCTTTTTTGCGGACTTCCGTTACGTCGGAGAGAATTATGATGCGCGTCAGCAGCCTGCCAGCCTCCGTTATGGGAATATCGCGCCGTATTATTACGAGATTGCCCATCTCCAGTTCTTTTTCATACGAGCATTTGTGCAGAATAGTTTCTTTCGTCGTGTGCATGGTCAGCTGGCGGTCGAAGATGTGGCAGCCGATTAAGTTGCTGATGCCCAGTACGTGGTAGATTCTCGAAGCCATTTCATTGGCGAAGATGATGCGGTCGTCTTTGTTGGCGATCACGATGCCGTCGCGCGAGGAAACGGCGCGGAACATATCCGGATCCAGCTTTTTCTGAGAGTATTTCAGGATAGTAAACGCTGTCTTTAACAGGCGTGAAAAGCCCTCGATTTTCGTATCGTCGGGATTTATCTCAAAGCAGATCGCCGCTATGACGGCTCCGTCATCCACTACGGGGATCGTGTACATCTCGATGAACCGCCCGAACTGCACTTCGCGGTGGCCGTGGTACTTCTTGTTTTCAGATATCGTATGGCATATTATAGGCTCTTCCGTGCAGGGAAGTATCATGCCGGCTGTACATTCCTTAAATGGATTGAACGTCGTGTGCGGCTCAGCCGTCGCCGCTACCAGCAGCTTTCTTTCTTTTTTTACTTTGACGTATACTGCCACCTGTGCGTGTGCCAAATCCGCGACGAGCGGCAGCACTACGCTGATGCGGTAGAGAAAATTCATCTGCATTGCCGAAAGTTCACTGTAACGGCGGCAGTAATCGAGCATATTCATTCAGCGGACCTCCCTGCTATTAAATATATCTAAAAAATAGGGTAAAAATCAGACCTTGCCCTATATAAAAGAAAAAGGAGACATTGCTGTCTCCAAATTCGCTATACAATTTATATGTAGGGCTAAATTACAGAACTCTGCGTGCTCCGATATAGCAAGAGCCCCAATAAGAACTGTTCAGGGAATCAATAGCAACGCCTCTGCTGGAAGAAGCATTGATGAACTGGCCATCGCCTAAGTAAATACCCACATGAGATGCGCCGGGAGCGTACGTTGTGAAGAATACGAGGTCGCCTGCCTGAAGATCGCTTACCGGAGTGCCGATTTCAAACTGAGCATCTGCGGTGCGGGGGATGTAGATGCCTGCATTGGCGAATACGTAGCTGGTGAAGCCGGAGCAGTCAAAGCCGCTGGGACTAGTTCCGCCGAATACGTAGGGAACGCCGATGTAGTTGAGCGATGAATTGATGATGCGTCTAGTGATGTAATTGGAACCGCGGCTTACCTGCGGCATGCTGCGTCCGAGCAGTGCCTGATAAGTCATGTCGCCTACAAGACCGTCGCTGTCGAGGCCGTTAGCCTGCTGGAACGTCTTGATGGCGGCTTCCGTAGCGGGACCGAAATCACCGTCGGCTGCAACATCGTAACCCTGATTGGCAAGAGCTGCCTGGATCTCTGCTATCTCCGTGCCCTGGTCGCCGAGGCGGAAGGGCGAGGCACTAGCAACTGCTACGATGCCGATGAAGCACATTGTTAAGACAAAAATACGAACTACCTTACTCAAAAAAAAGACTCCTCTCAAACGCCTGCGAGTTTAGCTGACGGGTTAGGACAGAGAAGGAAAGACTATCCATCTGCCGGTTTAGTTTATAGCAGATTCACCCCGAAAAATTGGTTCTCCCGCTCCTGAGCTGGATTAGGCTGATATATATAACTA
>CATYZV010000167.1 GCA_958415865.1 uncultured Selenomonadaceae bacterium | reverse complement strand
GCTTGAATTTCTGTATGAATTCCAGCACTAACCCGATCTGTTCTTTGGAGCTGAGAAAGCCGCTGACGATGCCGTCAAATTCAAGGCCGAGCTGCTGCCAGTTATCCATGTAAGGCTGCATATGGCTTGTGTAGTCGTCCATGTAATGTACGGGAAAGCCCGTGTGTGCTGCGAGAATAGCTGTGGGCAGCGGGCACGCCTGTACCTTGAGTGCCGAGATCAAGGGCAGCTGCACCGTTACGGAGCAGCGTCCGAATCCCGTTACATCGTTTATCAGCGCGATGCGTTTTTGTCGGTTCAAACTGTTGTTCATGGATCCTTATTCTAAGACTGCGCCGGTGTTGGCAGAAGTCGTCAGTTTGGCATAGCGGGAGAGGTAGCCGGTTTTTACTTTCGGTTCGGGTTTTACCCAAGCTGCTTTGCGTTTTGCCATTTCTTCGTCGCTGATGAGCAGGTTGAGCTTGCGGCCGGGGATGTCGATGTCGATGATATCGCCGTCCTGAACGTAAGCGATCGGGCCGCCGGCCATGGCTTCAGGCGATACGTGGCCGATGCAGGCACCGCGCGTTGCGCCGGAGAAACGTCCGTCGGTGATCAGGGCTACTTTAAGTCCCATGCCGGCGATTACTGCTGTCGGGTTGAGCATTTCGCGCATGCCGGGGCCGCCTTTAGGGCCTTCATAGCGGATGACGACGACGTCGCCGTCTTTGATCTTGTGGTGCGTGATAGCTTCGATAGCTTCTTCTTCGGAGTTGAAGCATTTTGCCGTGCCTTTGTAGACGAGCATATCTTCCTGTACGGCACTTGCCTTGATTACAGCGTAGTCAGGGCAGAGATTGCCTTTTAAGATAGCGATGCCGCCCGTCTTGCGGTACGGATCGTCGACGCTGCGGATTACATCCGGGCGGGTGATTTCAGCGTCTTTTATTCTTTCGCCGATAGTGCCGTCGACGGATTTGGCATCGAGGTGGATGAGGTTTTTCTTGCTGAGTTCGTGCATTACTGCGCTGAGGCCGCCTGCTTCATCGAGGTCCTGCATGTGATGGATGCCTGCAGGGCTGAGCTTGGTGATGTACGGAGTCTTGGCGGAGATTTTATCGAACAGCGGAGCCGGGATGGTGATGCCTGCTTCGTGAGCGATGGCCGTCAGATGCAGTACGGTGTTGGAAGAGCCGCCGATAGCCATGTCGACTGTGATGGCGTTTTCAAATGCTTCCTGTGTCATGATGTCGCGGGGCTTTACATCGTTTTTAACGAGGTCCATGATGACGCGGCCGGCGCGTTTAGCGAGGCTGAGGCGGGCACCGGTGTAAGCGGCCGGAATCGTGCCGTTGCCGGGCAGGCCCATGCCGATTACTTCGGTCAGGGAGTTCATGGAGTTGGCGGTGAAGAGGCCGGAGCAGGAGCCGCAGCCGGGGCAGGCTTTAGCTTCAAGGTCATAGAGATCCTGCTTCGTCATCTTGCCTGCTACGAATTTGCCTGCTGCTTCAAAAGTAGTGCAGACATCGACATTCTGTCCTTTGTAGCGTCCGGCGAGCATCGGACCGCCGCTGACGAGGATGCAGGGGATGTTGAGGCGTGCTGCTGCCATCAGCATGCCCGGTACGATTTTATCGCAGTTCGGGATCATTACGAGGCCGTCGAATGCGTGAGCCGTAGCGACAGCTTCAATAGAATCGGCGATGAGTTCGCGGCTGGCGAGCGAGAATTTCATGCCGGGATGGCCCATAGCGATACCGTCGCATACGCCGATAGCAGGAAATTCGATCGGCGTGCCGCCGGCAGAAGCTACACCGAGCTTAGCTGCCTGCGTGATGCTGCGCAGATGGATGTGGCCGGGGATTATTTCATTGAAAGAATCGACGATGCCGATCAAGGGCTTGGACAGATCTTCCATATCGTAGCCCATAGCATGAAACAGAGCGCGGTGAGCAGAGCGCGTCGCGCCTTTTTTTACTAAATCACTTCTCATTTAGAGTAAACCACCTTTGTAAGTCTCCAATATATAATGTTAGAAACTAGAAATTTTTTTATACTATTATATTAATATCAAGCTAAACACAAATCAACTAAAAACAGATTGTGCTCAGGCTTTCATTCTGTTGATTGCACTGATGAGAGCTTTGACAGATGCCGTGATGATATCGGTATCCATGCCTGCACCCCAAGAGATGCTGCCGTTTTCACCGGTGATGCCGATGTAAGCCATAGCACGGGAAGTTGCGCCGATTTCCATAGCGTGTTCGCTGTAAGTCAGGTCGCTGTACTTAATGCCGAATTTCTGCTGCATTGCATTGCTTACAGCGTCGAGGCGGCCGTTACCTTGGCCTTCAATAGTCATGTCCTTGCCGTTTGCATTGATATGGACCTGTCCTTTTACAGAGCCGTCGCCCTGCTTTGCAAAGGAGAAATCAATGAGTTTGTACGGAGCTTCAATATTGACGAAGGTATCCTGGAAGATCTGGTAGATTTCATCCGGCTGCAGTTCTTTGTGCTTGTGGTCGGACACATCTTTTACGCAGTAGCCGAATTCTTCGCGCATCTTCTTGGGAATGTTGAGGCCGTACTGCTGTTCCATTACATAGCCTACGCCGCCTTTGCCGGACTGGCTGTTGATGCGGATGACATCAGCTTCGTATCTGCGGCCGACATCTTTCGGGTCGATGAGCAGATAAGGCATATTCCAGATCTTTTCGTGATGTTCTTCGCGGAAGTGCATGCTCTTGGCGATAGCGTCCTGATGCGAGCCGGAGAAAGCAGCGAATACGAGCTTGCCGGAGTACGGCTGGCGCGGATTGACCTGCATGCGGGTAACGCGTTCGTACATTTCGGTTATTTCTGTCATGCGGGAGAAATCGAGCTTGGGATCTACGCCGAGTGCAAACATATTCATAGCCATCGTTACGATATCGGCATTGCCTGTGCGTTCACCGTTGCCGAACAGAGTGCCTTCAATGCGGTCAGCTCCGGCGAGCACGCCCATTTCCGAATCGGCTACGCCGCAGCCGCGGTCGTTGTGAGCATGGATGGACAGCTCGATGCAGTCGCGGTACTTGAGGTTCTGCGACATATAGGCAACCTGAGCAGCGAATACGTGCGGCATTGACATTTCCACTGTAGCAGGTAGGTTGATGATAGCTTTGTGCGTAGGATCGGAAGGCTTCCAGATGTCGAGCACGGCATTGCAGACTTCCAGAGCGTATTCCGGTTCAGTGCCGGTGAAGCTTTCCGGAGAGTATTCAAAGCGGTAATTGGCATGAGCCTGTTCGGTCAATTCCTTGAGCATGATAGCTCCGTCGACGGCTATCTTCTTGATTTCTTCCTTGGATTTGCGGAATACTTTCTGACGCTGAGCAAAGGAAGTGGAATTGTAGACGTGTACGATGGCATTTTTTACGCCGTCGAGTGCATCAAACGTCTTTTTGATGATGTGTTCACGCGCCTGAGTTAATACCTGTACCGTTACATCATCCGGGATTAAATCTTTTTCCACCAGCGTGCGCAGAAATTCGTATTCCGTTTCCGACGCTGCCGGAAAGCCTACTTCGATTTCTTTAAAGCCGATAGCTACGAGCTGTTTGTAGAATTCAATCTTTTCATCGAGGCTCATCGGTATGATGAGTGCCTGATTGCCGTCGCGCAGATCGACGCTGCACCAAGTCGGTGCTTTTTCTATATATTCTTTCTGAGTCCAGCTCATGTCCACTGTGGGCGGCATATAATAACATTTTCCGTACTTATCTACATTCATCATTTTAATTCCTCCAAATTTGTCTAAACAGCAAATAAAAAGGCTTTCGCCTCACATAGAGACGAAAGCCTGAACTTACGCGTTACCACTCTGATTCACGCAGGCTGCGCTGCCTGCATGCACTCAATTTAAACCCGCTGTAACGGCCGGGAACCGTCCTGTCCTATTCACCGTGCGGCTTTCAGCAGGCTGCTCCGGGGCGAGTTCAAAAATCCCTCTCCGCTGTTTTGCACCGGCCAACAGCTCTCTGTAGGATATCGAGATCTTCTACTATTCCCCATCATGGATTTTAATCATTTAATATCGTTGATTAATACCTTATCATATAGCTTCTTTTTTTGCAAGCATTTTGTATACAAATTTACAATTTTTATTTCGATGAGCGCGTTCTCATTTTTCTTTTTCAGCGGCAGCATCTTTGCACAGTGAATTGAAATCGCGGTAGAAATCGCGCAGTGCCCTGCCGAACATCGCATAGGCGCGCTTATTGTCGCCGCGGCGGTCGAAACGCTCATAGATCACTTTGCCGCTCTTATTGTCCGTTACAGTGAATTTAGCAGAGAAATACTGCACATCGTAATAATAGCCCGGTCTGTAGCGCGTTACCGGTATGCTCGTGTAATACCGCTTGCCGTTGCTGCCGATGTAGCTGACAGTGCGGTAGTCAATATAGGTATAAGGCTCCTGCCAATACGTCTGCGTGCCCCAGGCCTTTATCTCATGCGCTATAATGATATCAGCCGTACTCTTGTCGTCCGTCAGAGTAAAATGCTTCAGCAGCCGCTTGTCCTCGGCTCGTATCTCATCTATCTTGAGCGAATCGATCTCCGGCAGCACAATACCCTCTGCCGTTTGTACCTGCGGCTCAACATAGACCGTCTTGACAGCACCGAAATCAAACGACTCATCCCTGCGCTCCGCCTGATCAGCATGCGCAGATGCACTGAACATAAACAGCAGCAAAAGCACCGAGAAAATATTTATCAAGTACCGCCTCATACTAAAACCTCCCACTATTTCAATTTAGAACACATTTATCATATATTGTAATTTTATCATAC
>CATYZV010000166.1 GCA_958415865.1 uncultured Selenomonadaceae bacterium | reverse complement strand
GGGATGAAGAAACCCTGATAAATAGTTTAATATTTAATAGCTGTAATTTTCTAAATAATATTATTAGCCTTAATTGCGATTAGGCTGAATAACGGAAAGAAGAAAGGAAGATTTTATTATGGCAGATTTAAGAATTGGTTTAGTGGGAACGGGTATGATCGGACGTACTCATATTGAACGCATCAACAATACATTGCAGGGTGGCAAGGTGATTGCCTGTGCTGATGTGAACGCAGATTTCTGCAAATCCGTAGCTGACAAATATGGTATCAAGGCTTATGAAAAAGGCGAGGATATGATCAAGGCTGATGATATCGACGCTGTGATCGTTACGACGATAGATGCTTTTCATGAAAAATACGTGATGGAAGCTATTAAAGCCGGCAAATATGTTTTCTGTGAAAAGCCGCTTTCCCCGGAAGCTGATGCGTGCCGCCGCATTGTAGATGCTGAAATCGCAGGCGGAAAGCAGCTCGTGCAAGTCGGCTTTATGCGCCGCTATGATCCGGGATATCGCCAGATTAAAGCTCTGCTGGAAACCGGCAAGTACGGTGCTCCTCTGATGCTTCACTGTGTACACCGCAACTACGACGCACCGGGCTTTACGAACTCTACGGCTGTGGAAGCGTCGATGATCCATGAAATCGACGTGCTGCGCTGGCTGCTCGGTGAAGATTATGCTTTTGTAGAAGTCGCTTATCCTAAGACGACCCGTTTTGCTGAAGACGGTATCCGCGATCCGCAGATCATGTATTTGACGACGAAATCTGGCGTGCGCATCGATGTAGAATCATTCGTAAACTGCCGCTATGGTTACGATGTAAAATGCGAAGTCGTCTGCGAAGAAGGTACACTGAATCTGCCTGAACCGGCAAATGTCATGATCAGAACGAATGATTCCCGCGTTACACCTATCTGCCACGACTGGTCGCAGCGTTTCCCGGAAGCGTACAACATCGAATTCCAGGAATGGATCAATGCCTGCAAAGAAGGCCGCGTAGACGGACCGAGTGCATGGGACGGCTATATCGCTCAGATAACGGCAAAAGCAGGCTCGAAGGCTCGCGATACGCAGACGAAAGTTGCTATAAACATCACGGAAGAAATGCCGGATTTCTATAAAAAATAATTTGGAGTGAACATCATGCGCTTATGTTTGAATACGGATGGGCTGGCTCATCTCTCTTTTGAAGAAATGGTGGATACCTCTGCTCAGATAGGCATTGAATCGCTGGAAATTGCCTGCGGCAACTGGTCGAGCGCGCCGCATATCGACTTAGACGGCATGCTTGAAAGCAAAAGCCTGCGTCAAAAATATATGGAAAAAATTCATTCAAAAGGCCTTGTGCTGGAAGCCTTGAACTGCTCAGGCAATCAGCTGGAGCCGAATGAAACGGGCGGGGCGCATCAGGCAGTCGTGGAAAAGACTTTTGAGCTGGCAGAATTGCTCGGCGTGAAGAATATCGTCATGATGAGCGGCTGTCCCGGCGGAAATGATACGGATACTACGGCGAATTGGATTACAACGTGCTGGCCGATGAGCTGTCAGGATATGCTGCGCTACCAGTGGGAAGAAGTGCTGATTCCCTACTGGCAGAAGACGGCACAGCAGGCTAAAGACCACGGCATTACATCAATTGCGCTGGAAAATCACGGTGCGCAGTGCGTCTACAATGCTGAAACTCTGTTAAAACTCAGAGAAGCTGTAGATCCGATTATCGGCATGAACCTCGACCCCAGCCATCATATGTGGATGGGCGGCGACGGCATCGACATGGCAATGGCACTCGGCGGCGAGGCAATTCATCACGTTCACGCTAAGGATTTGCGCAAGGAAAAATATAAATTTGCGGCAAACGGCGGCTTGGAAACGAAGTTTTTTGACCGCTGTACGGAGCGTACATGGAATTATGTAGCTTTAGGCTATGGACAGGATGAACGCTGGTGGAATGAATTTATATCGGTGCTCAGTATGATGGGTTATGACGGCCCGATTTCTCTGGAAATAGAAGATAAGACGATGGATTCGCTGACGGCGATCAAGAAATCTATCGCTCTGCTGCACAGAGTTATGCCGCGCGATTTTGATTGAAATTAATTTAGAGGATTAAAAACAGGAAATCAGGCAGTACTGATTTCCTGTTTTACTAGAGAGACAAATTGTTTTGATTAATTAAATTAGAAATGAGGATTAGACATGGGTATGCAGGCTAACTCATATTTGACGAAGATAATGGTGATTGCAACGTTTGGCGGCCTCTTGTTCGGCTACGATACAGGCGTTGTAAACGGTGCATTATCGTACATGGCACAGCCGGATCAGCTGAACCTCACGCCGCTGCGCGAGGGCATGGTAACGAGTGCTCTGCTGCTGGGCGGTGCCGTCGGCGCAATGCTGGGCGGAACACTGTCGGATAAATACGGGCGGCGCAAGATGATTTTTTGTCTGTCCATACTGTTTTTCATCTCGACTTTAGGCTGTTCACTGACACCTAATTTTGAATTCATGGTCGTATCCCGCTTGGCACTCGGCTTAGCCGTGGGCGGAGCATCGGGCATTGTGCCGGCGTATCTGGCTGAGGTTGCACCGATGGAAAAAAGAGGCAGGATCGTTACACAAAATGAGCTGATGATCTGTGTCGGTGTATCGCTGGCATTTATTTTCAACGCTTTAATATCTATAGCTATGGATGGCAATTCGCACGTATGGCGTTATATGCTGGCGGTGGCCGCTGTTCCTGCTGTCGTCTTATTTGTCGGCATGATGCGCCTGCCGGAAAGTCCGCGCTGGCTTGTGTCTAAAGGCAAAGTAACAGAAGCACTGGAAGTGCTCAAGAAGATAAGACATTCAGAAGCACTGGAAGTGCTCAAGAAGATAAGACATTCAGAAGCGCGTGCGATTGCTGAACTCAATGAAATTCAAGATATCGTTGCCGCTCAATTGTCGCAAAAACCTGTATCTTTGAAAGACTTGAACACGCCGTGGATTAGAAGATGTATTTTAATCGGCATGGGAATAGGCATTACGACACAGGTTACAGGTGTAAACTCACTGATGTACTACGGTACGCACGTTCTAGTTGAATCCGGGCTTAGTTTGCAGGCGGCACTTATCGCTAATACGATGAACGGCATAACCTCTATCGGCGGCACAGTGCTGGGCATTTGGCTGCTGACAAAGATAAACCGCCGCACCATGATGCTGGCAGGTTTCTGCGGCACGACATCGGCACTCTTCTTGATTTCCATGGCGGCGATGCTGTTTGAATCGCTCAGCATATTTCCCTTCATCATCTTGGGCCTGCTGGTGATCTTCCTGATGTTCATGCAGAGCTGCATCGGCCCTCTGCTCTGGCTTCTGCTTTCAGAGATTATCCCGCTCAGGGTCAGAGGCATCGGTCTCGGCGCGTGCATACTCGTCTACTGGCTTACCAACTTCACCATCGGACTGCTGTTTCCCGTTCTGCTCTCTGCGTTCGGCTTGCAGATGACATTTATGATATTCGTGGCAATGGGCATCTGCTCGATTATTTTCACGCTGCGTTTCATACCGGAAACAAGAGGCAAGAGCTTGGAAGTTATTGAAGAACAATTTAGAAATTACGACCGCAAAGTGATTCAGTCGGTGATAAAAAATCAATTGAGCGACTGATTGAATAATTGAGATAAAGCGCGTTTATCCTTAATGGAAGATATATGCGCTTTATTTTGCTATTTTTATAAAAATTGTGATACTATAAAAGAAAGGACGGATGAAAGGAATGGAATGGCTTATGCTCGATATAGACTACAGTAAGATAAAATTGAGCGGTGTGTTCTTCGTTGATGAAATATACAGTCAAAATCATGCACATATGCTGCACAAGCACAAAGAACTGCTGGAATTATTGTACATAGCCGAAGGCAGCGGCAGGTACCTCGTCGGCAGCAGGGAATATGCTGTGTCCAAGGGTGATTTTCTCATAATTAATGCCAATACGATTCACGGCGAAGCCCCGTTTCAAAAGCACACAATTAGGACTTACTGCTGTACGCTGACAGGTGTCAGCTTTAAAGGCTTTCCACCGGGCGAAATGATTAAAAAGGAGCAGAAGCCCGTGCTGGTACTGGATGAATTCTCTGAAACTATAGATGGTATAATGCGTGGCATCTGGCAGCTCTACGAAACGGATGAACACAATCGGCTTATCTGTCAGCAGATGGCTGTGAGCGTGCTGATGATGGCACAAAAGCTGCTGGATAGGAAGCTGCACGATGACAATTTTTATAAAGAGCAGAAAAACGAGGACTTGATCCGTTCAATTACGAGCTATCTGGACAATCACTACACAGAACCGCTGACGCTGGAAGATATCAGCAGAGCTGTGCACATAAGCAAATCATATCTATTGAAATTGTTCAAGCGCGAAACGGGACTGTCGCCGATGCAGTATGTGATTCATCAGCGCATTGGCGAGGCACAGAGCCTTCTGATGGAAACAATGCTGCCTATAAAGGAAATCGAAGAGCGGCTGGGCTTTGGCAGTAGTTGTCATCTAGCAATGATGTTCAAAAAATACGTGGGCATATCGCCACGCGAGTATAGAAAGCATTTTCTGCTGCACGATATGGAAGCATGAGAAAAGACCGAGGTATTTCCTCGGCTTTTTTTATATTCGTATGTATACTTGACACTATAAAAGCAAAAGCGATGAATTAAAAGACAAGATGCGATGTTTACCTTTTGATGTCTCTATAATAGAATATATGTATAGGCAGGATATATAAATACTTATCAGCATATATTGCTTATATGAATTAGCATCACAAGCAATATATAGC
>CATYZV010000165.1 GCA_958415865.1 uncultured Selenomonadaceae bacterium | reverse complement strand
ATCCGAGGCTATCTATAGTATATTATGGAAGTCAAAATTTGGCAAAAGTACAGTATCTCTTTGACAGATGCACTCACTCTTTATTATATATATTGTCATGCTTCTTTTATATCTACATCTACCTTAGGCAGGCAGTCTTCTACTTCTGACATCTTCGCTATATTCCAGACTGTATACATCATAGTGCGCAGCATATTGACGAATAAAACGGCTCCTGTTCCTTCACCCAATGCCAAGTCTGCTCTAATCGGAACTTCTTCTTCTTTAATTCCTCCCAGCTTCAATGCGTAAAGCATACCAGGTTCACGCGACATATGAGAGGCAATGCCGTATCCGGCTGCTTCCGGATACATGACTGAGGCGCAGGCAAAAGCGACTGCCGTGATGAATCCGTCAAGCACAAACGGCGTATTGCTGCGGCTGCATTCTATCATTGCTCCGCACATAGCTGCTATATCAAAGCCTCCGATGTATCGAATCATATCAGCCGGGGTCTTCATCTTATCTTTGTACAGTTCTACAGCCTGAGTTATAACCTCACGCTTGCGCTCTATGACTTCAGGATGAACTTTATTGGCTCCGTAGCCGACGATGAATTCCGGTGCTACATGAGTAAGTGCATAAAGAACTGCTGATGATGTAGTCGTATTTCCGATGCCCATCTCTCCGATGGAAATCAAATTACAGCCTTCGCTCTGCGCACGGCGAACCATGTCGACTCCGGCGTGAAAAGCTTTGTTATATTCTGCTCTGCTCATAGCCGGCTCTTTGAGGAAATTTTTTGTTCCCTTTGCTACTTTATAATCGCAGCCTACTGCCTTAATGCTATTTATGCCCACATCAGCGACTTTGTAGGAGATATTATTGCATCTGCAAAAACAGCTGACTGCAGCACGCCCGGCCTCCATATTTTTTGCCTGTATATACGTTATCTCCTGCATCTGGCGCACTACGCCTTCTTCTACTATACCATTATCTGCGGCAAAAATCAGGTGGCATGGATTTATTTCTTTATGCAGTTCATTCCAGCAGATAAAAACTTTCTTTATCTGTTTTTCCAACAAACCTAAGCTTCCGGGAGGAGCCGCTATATTAGAGAGCAGTCTATTGGCTCTATCTTTTATGTCCATTTCAAGACCTTCTTTATATCATACTTTTAACGTCGTACCGCTCTTCTTTTCGCGCATGAGAATATCTGTCAAGTGAATGATCTGCGCTCCGGCTTCTACCGGCGGTATGCCTTTTCTATAGATATTGGAAACAATCGTTCTTTGCGACTCGCCTTTAGATACAGCTGCTTCATAAGCCATGTAGCAGCTCATGCTTTCACCGGTGGCAAGACCGGGACGTTCTCCGATAAGCTGAATCGTAACCTTTGCATTTAATGCTTCACTGATTTTATCCATCGTCGCTACGCGGCTGTATTTGACGAAAATCGGCGTACCAAGTGTATAGCCCTTATCAGTCAATCCATCTACAAGAATTCCGTAAATATCTTCTAAATTGGCATTGATGGCATAAGAACTCAACCCATCAGCTGCTATTATCTGCACATCAGGATTATGCTTGCAGTTTTTAACTATGCTTTCCATCGTTTCCGGTGAAAAAATTCTTCCTAGATCCGGACGGCGAATATATTCTTCTTTATCTTTAACCATGGTTTGCACTTTAAAAAAGCCTAGTTTATCTATTAATTTTTCATCTACGTACGACCAGACTGCATCCATGGCAATCGCATGGTCGGCACGAAATTTGAGCAGAGTTTCTGTCTTGAAGCGTTCGCCGGCCCTGCCGATACACAGTCTTGCATTCGTCGTTTCTTTTAGGCGGCGGCAAAATTCTAAACTCTTGGGATTATCTACCAGCACTTTATCTTTTATTTCCGGCGCGGACACATCACGCACCATATCTGTATCTGTAATCATTGCTGTACCTCGCTTTCAGCATTGTTGAAATCAATCCATGAATATCGACGGGTCGCCTGCTTTTTCAGTCAGATGACCGTCGTGTAAAATACCGAGTTCTTCCATGCGCTGATTGAATTCTGCTATCGGCTTTTTATTGCTCAGCGTGCGCAGAGCTGCGACATCATGGAAGCTTGTAGTCTGATACATAAGCATGACATCATCACCTGCCGGAATGCCCATGATGTAATTACAGTCAGCCAAGGTAAGCATCATAGCCAAATTTTCCAAATCATTCTGATCGGCTTTCATATGATTCGTATAACATACGTCCACACCCATCGGCAGCCCTGTCAATTTACCCATGAAATGATCTTCCAAACCAGCGCGTATCATCTGCCTGCCATCGTAAAGATATTCCGGACCGATAAAGCCGACAACAGTGTTGACTAAAAACGGATGGTATCTTTTGGCAAAACCGTAACAGCGTGCTTCCATCGTGAGCTGATCAGCACCATTGTTGCCGTCAGATGATAGTTCCGAGCCTTGTCCTGTTTCAAAGTACATAAAATTAGGTCCGGCGGAAGATTTCTTTTCCTTCATCATAGCATACGCTTCATCCATCATCGCCACATCTATGCCGAAAGCACGGCTGGCAATCTCAGAACCGGCAAGGCTCTGAAACATCAAATCCATCGGCGCGTCTGTCTGTTCGAGGACTTTCATCTGCGTCGTTACATGAGCCAGCACGCAGTTTTGTGTAGGAATATCCCATTTGACCATAAAATCTTTAAAGCTCTTTAGCACAGAGGCAACACCGGAAATAGAGTCCACCGCGGGATTTAATCCGATAACCGCATCACCTACGCCATAGCTCATGCCCTCCATGACTGAAGCCATTATGCCGTCTACACTGTCAGTAGCATGATTAGGCTGAAGGCGCGCTGACAATGTGCCGTCTCTGCCGATAGTCGTATTGCAGGTAGCTGTAACGTGCAGCTTATGAGCTGCCGTAACGAGATCCATATTGCTCATGAGCTTTGCTACGCCTGCTACAATTTCTGAAGTCAAGCCGCTGCGTATGCCGGCTAATTCTTCAGGTGGAGCACTGAGCAAAAATTCGCGGAAATCTCCTACCGTCCATGATTTTATTTTATTAAAGACTTCCATATTGACAGCATCTTGGTCGGCGCGCGTTACATCATCTTCTTCATACGGAACCACAGGATTGTTGCGCAGATCTTCCAGTGTCATATCCGCCAGCACGGCTTTAGCTGCCACGCGTTCAACCGTGCTGCGCGCTGCTACTCCCGCCAGGGCATCGCCGGACTTTTCTTCATTTGCCTTTGCCAGTACATCCTTTACATCACGAAAACTATATACTTGATCGAATAAGCTCGTCTTTAATTTCATATTCAACACCTCTATAATTACATCAGCCGCTACGCTTTAAAAATCAATGTTTTAACCACAACAGGCACTACACTGCTTACGGGATTGCCGATATCCACATAATCACCGTCATGCGCCGCTATCTTGTCCAGACAAATGACCTTTTTACCGGGAAGCAGCCTCTGAAGCGTCATGCCTAAAGCCTTGGCAAAATCTGCTTCTAAGAGCACTATTACCGCCTTTTTATCGTAATCGGACAAACCCTTTGCTAGCTGTGATGCAAGCTTTTTTACATCACTGTACGACGGAGAAATCTCTCCTTTAAGCGATATTGCCGGGATGTCCTCATGGAATAGCTGCAATTTTTTTGCCAATCTGCTGCTTAAATCATCTAGGGAACCATTTAATAAAAGCACCGGCAGATTTTTTAGCGGCAGCTCTGCCTCATCAATGAAAACCGTGCTGCCGCTGATGTGCAGCGAATGACTTCCCGCTCCGATCACAGTGGCACGTATCTTTTCCTTCGCCATTCCTAAAGGCTTTCCTTGAGAAAATCTCTTGCGTATAGCATATCCAAGCAGCGGTCCTATATCGCCGAAGCGGGCAACGCTATCGATATCATCTGCTGCCTCATCGCTGTAAATGAATTCTGCTACGCCTCCGGAAAACATATCTATATGCCTAGGCAAATGAACATCTGCACCGCTTATAAACAATTTTCTCTGCGACTTTTTGAGCACTCCTCCCCGCGATATCTGCCAGAGTGTATCAGCAAATACATCAGCCAGAGTGCTCAATAAAGTTATATCGGCTTTTTCCCCTACCACAATCGGCAGATTATATTCTGTTAAAATGGGTTCAATGCGTTCAGAAACATACGTTATTACTCCATCTTCATCTATTTTCACAAGCCGTCCGCCGATATCTAGCGCAAATGTTTCCTGTACATCTCCGTCAAAAAAAAGTGCAGCATTCGTAGTGCCGCCGCCGATATCGTAATTTACAACACCGCACTCTGACGAGCGAGACAGCTCTGCCGCTCCGGCACCGCATCCGGCAAGTACTGATTCCAAATCAGGGCCGGCTGTTGCCACTACAAAATCTCCGGCAAATTCTGCAAGAACATTAGCCGCAGCTTCAGCATTTTCTTTGCGGGCAGTTTCTCCGGTAATGATGACTGCTCCTGTAGATATTTCTGCCTTATCAATTTTTGCAGCCATATATTCTTCCTGCAAAATCCGCTTTACCGATTGAAGATCGATTATTTTTCCGTCAATAAGTGGCGTAAAATGAACTGCGCTTTTATACAGCACTTCTTTATTCGTTATTTTCACATCCGGAATTGCCGACATCGCCGAGCTTTCGAGATAAATACGGCTGAATATGACTTGTGTCGTAGTCGTACCTAAATCGATGCCGACACTTAACAAGCTCTGCTGCATTGCAATTTCCTTCCTATATAATTAAATTAACACAAAATTTATATCACAGAAGAGTAGTATCTGCCCTGCCCTGCAAATGATAGGC
>CATYZV010000164.1 GCA_958415865.1 uncultured Selenomonadaceae bacterium | reverse complement strand
ATTTTATGATATAATATAGCTTGCTAAATAAATCACAATGTTACATGCAGTTATAATGCACATATTTGGAGGTATTATTAATGTCTGAACAAATCAGAGTCAGATTTGCACCCAGCCCGACCGGTCCTTTCCACATCGGAGGAGCTAGAAGTGCACTTTTCAACTGGCTGCTGGCAAGAAAATATCCTGACGGAAAACTCATTTTGCGCATCGAAGATACCGATAGAGTGCGCTCGACTAAAGAATCGGAAGAAAACATCAAAGCTGCGCTGAAATGGCTCGGCATCAACTGGGACGAAGGTGTCGACGTGGGCGGCGAATACGGCCCGTACCACCAGACTCAGCGTCTTGACATATACAAGAAATACACGGAAAAACTGCTGGCTGAAGGCAAAGCGTACAAATGCTTCTGCACGCCGGAAGAAATCGAAGCTGAACGCGAAGCACTGCGCGCTCAGAATAAAATGCCGCTGTACGGCGGCCACTGCCGCCATCTGACTCCGGAGCAGGTAGCGCAGTACGAAGCTGAAGGCAGGCCTTACACCATCCGCTTCAAGACTCCTGCTGACGAATCGGTCAACTTCGACGATATGGTGCGCGGCCATATGAGCTTTGATTCCAACGGCATCGGCGATTTCGTAATCGTCAAGGCGGACGGAATCCCCGTCTACAACTACGCCGTTGTCATCGATGATGCTCTGATGCACATCACGCACGTAATCCGCGCTGAAGAACATCTTTCCAACACGCCGCGCCAAGTGGTCCTCTATGAAGCACTCGGCTTCCCTGTGCCGAAATTCGGACATATTTCCCTGATACTCGGCAAAGACCACACGAAGATGAGCAAACGCCACGGTGCAACTTCCGTAGAACAGTACAAGAACCTCGGCTATCTGCCGGAAGCTCTCGTGAACTTCCTCGCTCTGTTGGGATGGGCTCCGCAGGATGAACAGGAAATCTTCTCGCGCGAAGAGCTCATAAAAGCCTTCTCAATGGACCACGTGGCAAAGAATCCTGCCGTGTTCGATATCGACAAGCTCAACTGGATCAATGCGCAGTATATGAAAAAGCTGCCGGCTCATCAGATAACGGAAATGGCACTGCCGCACCTGATCGAAAAAGGCTATATCAACGGCACTCCGGACGATGCTGAAATGGCAAGGCTCGACAAGTTCACGGAAGTGATACGCGACCATCTGAGCTATGCGGCGCAGTACGTGGACTTTGCAGATCTCTATTACAAAGATGATTTCACAGTGGAAGATGAAGAAGCAAAGAACGTTCTCAGCGAAGAATCTGCACCGGAAGTCATCGCTATGTTCAAAGACAAGCTGATGCAGCTCGATGAAGTTGATGCTGCTCACATTCAGCCGCTGTTCAAGCAGGTCATGAAGGAATACAAGGCAAAGACAGGCGTTAAAATCGGCGGCAAGTCCGTCTATATGCCTATCCGCGTAGCACTGACCGGACAGATGCACGGCCCGGATCTGGCAGGCCTCGTGGAAGTACTGGGCCGCGGCTGCGCTATCGCCCGCATCGACCGCACCATGGCTTGATTTTCATTAAGTATAGTTTTTAAAACCCAGCTTTACGGCTGGGTTCTACATTATGTATGACGGAGAGCACATATGAAATTCTTATACACACTAAAAAAAGACATCCGCGTCGTGTTTGAGCGCGACCCGGCAGCAAAGAGCATCATAGAAGTCCTGCTGTGCTACCCCGGTCTTCACGCAATCTGGCTCTACCGCCTAAGCCATTACTTCTACAAGAAAAACTGGGTGGTAGTGCCGCGCTTGATCTCGCATCTGGGCAGATTTCTCACAGGCATTGAAATCCATCCCGGTGCTCAGATCGGCCCCGGCCTGTTCATCGACCACGGTTCAGGCATCGTCATCGGCGAAACGACCATAATCGGCAGGAATGTAACGCTGTACCAGGGTGTTACTCTGGGCGGCACGGGCAAGGAAAAAGGCAAGCGTCATCCGACCATCGGCAACAATGTCGTAGTGGCGTGCGGAGCGAAGGTCCTCGGCTCATTCAAGGTCGGCGACCATGCCAAGATCGGCGCAGGCTCAGTCGTAGTAAAGCCCGTTCCGCCTTACGCCACAGTTGTAGGCGTGCCGGGCCGCGTCATTTTGATGCACGGCAAAAAAGTAGAAAAGCCGAATAAGGAGATTTCGCCCAAGCTGCAGGATCTAGCCGATGAACTCGATGTAGATCTGGCTCACGGCAATCTGCCCGACCCGGAACTCGATATGATAAAAATGCTGTCGCGCCGTATATCCGACCAGCAGCTGCAGATCGAGCGCATAGAAAAAGAATTGGAGGACTATCGAAACAATCATGCTTAAAGTTTACAATACGATGACCAGACAGAAAGAAGAATTCAAGCCGTTAAAGCCGGGCGAAGTCAGCATTTACTGCTGCGGCGTAACGCCTTACAACGACCCGCATATCGGCAATGCACGCCCGTTTGTTACCTGGGACGTAATCCGCCGCTACTTCAAGCATCTGGGCTACAAGGTAAAATACATCCAGAACTTCACCGATGTCGACGACAAGATCATCCGCACCGCCAACGAACAGGGCGTAAAATGGAGCGATGTTTCCGGCAAGTACATCAAATCGTACTTTGAATCGATGGACGCACTGCACGTACAGCACGCCGACGAATATCCGCGCGTATCGCAGACAATCCCCGAAATCATTGAAATGGTAGATAAGCTCGTGAAAACAGGCTATGCTTACGAACTCGACGGCGACGTTTACTTCAGCGTAGAAAAATTCCACGGCTACGGCAAGCTCAGCCACAGAAAGCTCGAAGACATGGAAGCAGGCGCGCGCGTCGATGTCGATGACCGCAAGCACAACCCGATGGACTTCGCGCTCTGGAAGAGTGCAAAACCCGGCGAACCGTACTGGGAAAGCCCCTGGGGCAAAGGCCGTCCCGGCTGGCACATCGAATGTTCCACCATGTCCCTCAAGTACCTCGGCAAGACCTTTGATTTCCACGGCGGCGGAAACGACCTCATCTTCCCGCACCACGAAAATGAAATTGCCCAGTCGCAGGCGTACTGCGAAGATGAACACAGCTTTGCACGCTACTGGCTGCACAACGGCTTCATCACCATCAACCAGGAAAAGATGAGCAAATCGCTCGGCAACTTCTTCACCGTAAAAGAAATCCTCGCCAAATACCCGGCAGAAGTACTGCGCTTCTTCATCGTATCGACCCATTACCGCAGCCCGCTCGACTTCAGCGATGCACGCCTCGACGAAGCAGCAAGCAGCCTCGCCCGCCTCAAAAACGCCCTCGACAGCCTCAAAGACATGGCTAAAAACGCCGCTGCTAAAGATACAGCAGAAGGCAAAGAACTCGCCGCTAAAGCCGACGAAGCTAAAAAAGGCTTTTATGAAGCAATGGACGATGATTTCAACACGGCTCTTGCCATCGCCAAGATGTTCGACCTCGCAAAAGAAATCAACATCTATTACAACGAAGTCGTATCCGGCAAATTCCAGGCAGATGCAGATGCCGTATCAAAAGTGCTGGCAGACTACATGGAAATGGCAGACATCATCGGCATCCTCTGGAATGACGATAAGGCACAGGCAGACGATGAATTTGCCGACAAGCTCATGCAGCTGATAATCGCCATCCGCCAGAACGCCCGCAAAAACAAAGACTGGGCTACAGCAGACCAGATCCGCGACGAACTCAAAGGCATCGGCGTAGTGCTTGAAGACTCCCCGACCGGCGTACGCTGGAAGAAACAGTGATAGCAGCAATATGAAATTCAGCCAGTACCAGCTGCTCAAAAACCGCCTGTTCACCGCCGATGACAACGGACAGCTGCTAGACCGCTACAAAGACAGCCAAAAACCGGAGCAGCTGCACCCGCTCGTCCTCGCCTACATCGGCGATGCCTGCTACCACCTATACGTCCGCACGCGCCTATTGCACTTCGACCAGTCGCACGTACAGCTCTTGAACGACTTCAGCATGCAGATCGTCTCCGCCACCTGGCAGGCACGCGCCTACGAAGCCATCAGCAGCGAACTCACCGGCAAAGAACAGCAGATATTCAAACGCGCCAAAAACGCCAAATCCCACGCCCCGCGCGTGGCATCAGTGCACGACTACCACATCAGCACCGGCTTTGAAGCAATCTTGGGATATCTGCACTTAAACGGTGAACACGACCGCATGAATTACATCTGCGAGCTGTCCTTTCAGGCAGCAGCCAAAGCCATGCAGCAGCTCCACGAGCAGCAGAACAAATAAAATAAAAAATTCATTGATATTTGCCTTGCAGATGTAGTATAATATATTTTGCACGTGCGCCTATAGTCTAGTGGATAAAACGTTGGCCTCCGGAGCCGAAGACGCAGGTTCGACTCCTGCTAGGCGCACCACTTATGTTAGTGGTCGAACCTTTTAGGATAATAAAAGGAAAGATAGTACTTTTTATACCTAATAGTTTCGATTAAATAGAAGCCACCAGTTAAATACTGGTGGCTTTTTCGTGCTTTCTTTTATTTTGTTATTTAAAAAAGCTTTTAGCACGTTCAGGGTCTTTCTTTACGATAGAGGCAAACTGCTTGATCATTTCCCATTCTTCATCAAAAGCGCGCAGTGTCCGCGACTTTCTCACTACGTCTTTTGTTGTTCCTTTTGGTCTTCCGGCTCCGGCGCGTTTCCCGCCCCGACTTGATTTTTTTTCTTCTATCATAACTTTGCACCAGCCCATCTCGCTACCCAGTATGAAAGTACTACACCAAACGCCACGCCGCTGCTCCAGTCTATCCAATCAATACCATCAAAATTAAGTATCAATCCGATGATGAGCAC
>CATYZV010000163.1 GCA_958415865.1 uncultured Selenomonadaceae bacterium | reverse complement strand
CATCTGTCGTCTACTATTAATTATAGCAGAAATCTGCCGCGATTCATACCGAAAAAATTATTCTGCGCTAAAAGAAAAGGAGACAATCAGTCTCCTTTTCTCTATACTATGCAGTTATGCAGATTTTATTTTATCTGTGATTTGATGACTTCGTGAGCCGTTTCAAATGCTTCGCCGAGTTTTTCCGGCTGCTTAGCACCTGCCTGAGCCATGTCAGGACGGCCGCCGCCGTTGCCGCCTGCTGCCTGAGCTGCGGCTTTGACGATCTTGCCTGCGTGGATGCCGCGTGCTACAGCGTCTTTATTTGCCTTGACGACGAAGTTTACTTTGTCGCCGAGCACTGCGCCGAGCACTGCTACGCCCGGTTTGTCAAATTTGCTGCAGAGCAGGTCGGCAGTATTTCTGAGTTCATCCATGCCGGAAGCGTTGACTTTGCCGACGATGACGTTTACGCCGTCGTATTCCTTCATGCCTACGAGCAGCTTGTTGGAATCGGCTTTAGCGCGTTCGGCCTGAACTTTTGCCAGTTCCTGCTTCATTTCTTTATTTTCTGCTACGAGGGATTCTGCTCTGTCGCAGACGTTGCCTTCGTTTGCCTTCAAGATGCCTTCCAGCTGTTCGAGCAGTGCGCTCTTGCCTTTAGCGTAGTCGATTGCCGCTTTGCCAGTGATGGCTTCAATGCGGCGCACGCCTGCTGCTACGCCCGTTTCGCTGAGAATCTTGAACATGCCGATCTGACCGACGTTCTTGACGTGGCTGCCGCCGCACAGTTCCATGCTGAAGCCGGGAACTGTTACGACGCGGACGACATCGCCGTATTTTTCGCCGAACAGAGCCATTGCGCCTGCTTTTTTCGCTTCATCCTGCTTCATGTGGGAGATTTCCACATTTGCACCCGTCAGGATTTCTTCATTGACCATATCTTCAACTTCTGCGAGCTGTTCTTTCGTCAGCGGTTCAAAGCTGGAGAAGTCAAAGCGCAGGTGCTGAGCGTTGACGAACGAGCCTGCCTGATTTACATTGTCGCCGACGACGCGCTTCAATGCTGCCTGCAAAAGATGCGTAGCAGTGTGGTTGCGGGCCGAAGCGAGCTTGTTGACCATATCGACCGTGATGTCGACGCTGTCGCCTACGTGCAGGCTGCCTTCTTCTACGTGTACGATGTTGTAGACAGTGCCGTCGGGCAGTTTCTTCGTATCGAGCACGGCAGCGGAGCCTACATCGCTCTTGAGTGCGCCGATGTCGCCTTCCTGTCCGCCGCCTTCAGCGTAGAACGGATTGACATCGAGAATTACGCCTGCTTCGTCGCCGTCGGAGAGTTCATCCGTCGTCTGAGCGTCTTTCCAGATGCAGACTATCTTCGCTTTGCGTGCTTTTTCATCGACTTTGAGCTTGGAGCTGTCGATGTGGTCGCGCAGGTCCGGAATGTCGAGGCGTTTGTTTTCGCTGCGGGCGCTGCGGGCGCGCTGACGCTGTGCTTCCATAGCTTTGTCGAAAGCGTCTTTGTCGAGCGTCAGGCCGTTTTCGTGGAGGATTTCGTCCGTCAGTTCCCAAGGGAAGCCGTAAGTATCGTAGAGCTTGAAGCCCACTTCGCCGTCGAGCACGGTCTTGTTTTCAGCCTTGAGCTTGTCGATTTCAGCATTTAAGAGTTCCATGCCCTGGGTCAGCGTCTTGTCGAAGCGTTCTTCTTCGAGGCTGATTACTTTTTTGATGTAATCCTTGCGCTTCTTGAGGTCGTCGTAAACACCGTCGTAGATTTCAGCTACGACATCGACTGCACCGGCGAGGAATTCGCCTTTGATGCCCAAAAGGCGCGCATGGCGGACAGCGCGGCGCAGCAGGCGGCGCAGCACGTAGCCGCGGCCTTCGTTGGAGGGCAGGATGCCGTCCATTACCATGAAGGCGAGGCTTCTTGCATGGTCAGCGATTACTTTCAGGGAAACGTCTACTTTAGGGTCCTTGCCGTATTCTTTATGCGTTACTTTGCTCGTGTACTCGATGATCGGGAACATCAGGTCGGTTTCAAAGTTGGTCGGCTTGTTCTGAAGTACGGAAGCGAGGCGTTCGAGGCCGCAGCCTGTATCTATGTTCTTATGTACAAGCGGCTTTCTCGGATCTTCTTTCGTGTGGTCGAACTGAGTGAATACGAGGTTCCAAATTTCCAGATAGCGGTCGCAGTCGCAGCCTACGCCGCAGGTCGGTTTGCCGCAGCCGCGTTCTTCACCGAGGTCGATATAGATTTCGGAGTCAGGACCGCACGGGCCGCTGCCGATATCCCAGAAATTGTCTTCGAGCTTTACGATATGAGCCGGATTGATGTCCGTTTCAGTAGTCCAGATCTTGTAGGCTTCTTCATCGTCGGGATAGATGGTAGCCCATAGCTTGTCTTTGGGCAGTTCCATTTCTACAGTCAAAAATTCCCATGCCCATCTGATGGCATCGTATTTGAAATAGTCGCCGAATGAGAAGTTGCCGAGCATTTCAAAATACGTATGGTGGCGGGCCGTGCGGCCTACGTTTTCAATATCGCCCGTGCGCACGCAGCGCTGGCTCGTCGTGATGCGGGTGCGCGGCGGTGTCATTTTGCCGGTGAAATACGCCTTGAACGGTGCCATGCCTGCGCCTATCATCAGCAGGCTGGGGTCGTTTTTCGGAATCAGGGACGCGCTGGGCAGCTCCAGATGGCCGCGCTGCACGAAGAAGTCAAGATATTTTCTGCGGATTTCTTTGCCGCTCATATACTTCAAGCTAATCTACCTCCAAGATTTATTTCAATTATTGCTTATGAAGAAAAAACTTCTATTAATTATATATAATTACCGGTTCAAAGTCAATTAAATTAGGCATTAGAGCCTGTGCAGCACATAGCGCTGAGCATAGGAAGGCGAATTTTTGATGTCGAGCTTTCCTGAAGGCACGGGCAATAGCTTCACCGCATCGGCTGAGCACGGCTCTGCCAAGCCGATTTCACTCAGGATTTTCACGCATTGGCGCATAGCCTTATCCGACAGCTCAACGCCGTATATCTGCTGTGCTGTCTGCATCGACTGTTTCAAATCCGCTGTGCCGCCTGTACTGCACCGCTTGAGGCTCAGGTAAAATCTGCCGATATCGTCGTAGACAGGGAAACGCTCCAGATAGCTCACTTTGTCATCGCGCTCGGAGCTTAAATGCAGGTCCGTCAGCTTGAACTGCACGGAGGTCCTGCCGTTCCAGACGTTCAGCTCCGGCTGAAAGAGAATATCTACATATTTATATTCAACTCGCTCAGCGTACTGCGCCATGTGCCAGCCGACCGCGCCCCACCGCCTGCCGTCTTTTTCCAGTGTCAGGCGCAGATGGTTCTGCTCCTTTCCGATCACGCGCGCCTGGCAGACGTAGACATCCTGGCAGACGAACAGCGGCTTGGGATTTGCCATGCCGAACGGCTCTAATTTTGCCAGATCATTTATGAAATCCTCCGTTATATCGCTCGGCTCTACCACGGCTTCCACGGAAAACACCGGCTGCAAATCCTCGTCTTTTAAATGCTCCTGTGCGTAGCTTTCAATATGCTCGATGAATTCCGGTATCTTCGCCGTTTCAATAGTGAAGCCCGCCGCCTTGGAGTGGCCTCCGTAGACGACGAAATCCCCGGCACAGGCATCGAGTGCTTCTTTCATATGGAAGCCGTCGATGCTGCGGCACGAAGCCCTGCCGAAGAGTTCATCGACAGCGATGATGATTATCGGGCGGTAGTATTTTTCCTGCAAGCGCGAAGCCGCTATGCCGATGACACCTTCATGCCATTTGTCGCCCGCCACGATAATCACGCGGTTTTTATACAGCTCTTCCGCGTCGATTTTGGCGGAGGCCTTGCGGAAGATGTCTTCCACTATTTCCTGCCGCTCCTTATTTTCCTCATCGAGATAGAGGCTCTTTTCCCGCGCCGTCTGCTCATCTTTAGCCATCAGCAGCTCGACTGCCGCGCTGGCATGAGTCAGCCTGCCTGCCGCATTGAGCCGCGGCCCCGCGCCGAAGCCGATATGACCGGTGTTGAGATTTTTCAAGTCGTAGCCGCAGACCTTGAGCAGCTCACCCAGCCCGATGTTGTTGATGTGAGCCAGCCCTTTTTTGACAATGCGGCGGTTTTCGTCCGTCAGAGGCACGATGTCCGCCACCGTGGCAAGTGCCGCTATGTCGAGGTACTGTTCCAGCTCGGCAGGGTCTCTGCCCAGCGTGATGTAAATGGCCTGACAGAGCTTAAAAGCTACGCCTGCGCCGCAGAGGTTTTTGTGCGGATACGAGCAGTCCTGCTGATGGGGATTGACGACGGCGAGCACGTCAGGCAGTTCTTCAAGCGGCAGATGATGGTCCGTTATGATCATATCGATTCTGCCCTTGATATGCGCCGCTTCCTTTATCGCTGTTATGCCGCAGTCCACCGTTATAATTAAATCATAGCTTCCAATCAATTTATCGAGCGATTCAATGTGCAGCCCGTAGCCTTCGCTGTGGCGGTCGGGCAAATAGTAATTCGCTTTTGCATCCAGGCCGCGCAGTACGTGCAGCAGCAGTGCCGTCGAACTCACGCCGTCGACATCGTAATCGCCGTAGATACAGATGCGCTCGCCGCCTGATAGAGCCTGTTCAATGCGGCGGCAGGCCTTGTCCATGTCCTTCATGGCAAACGGGTCGTGGTAGGCGATCTTCTCCGGGTGCAGAAATATATCTGCCTGCCCTGCGTCTAAATCCCTGCGTGCCAGCACTCCTGCCAGTGCAGAAGAGATGCCCAGCGACTTTTGCAGAGCCTGCTGTTTTTTCTCGTCAGCGGGAATGATTTCCCAGCGTTTATACATATATGATGAACCTCCGTATTTTACAAAAATCTAACATATTTGATACTGATATACT
>CATYZV010000162.1 GCA_958415865.1 uncultured Selenomonadaceae bacterium | reverse complement strand
CGCCGACGATGCCGACCGTCTGCTGCTTGCGGATGTTGATGCTGATATCGTCGCAGGCAGTGAGGAAACGGCCGCCGCTGGCAGGGAATTTCTTAGTTATATGGCGGACGCTCATGATTATCTCAGACATAGCGCGTACCTCCTATCTGCGGCACGGACGCGAGCAGTTCTCGCGTATAATCGTCCTGCGGATTCTTGATGACTTCTTCTGCCGTGCCGTATTCGACGGCGCGGCCCTGCGACATGACCATTATCTTGTCCGACATATACGAGGCCACGCCTATATTGTGTGTAACGACTATCATCGCTGTGCCGGAAGTGCGGGCTATACTGAGCAGTTCTTTTACTATCTGCGCCTGCGTCGTAACGTCGAGCGCGGAAGTCGGCTCATCGGCGAGCAATAGCTGCGGCTTAAACGTTATAGCCATCGCTATGCCGACGCGCTGGCGCATGCCGCCGCTTAGTTCAAACGGATACGAAGCGAGGATGTTTTCGGGGTTGGGCAGATTCATGCGCGTGAGCATTTCCACAGCTTTATCATTTGCCTGAGCCTTCGTCATATCGCTGTGCGTCTGAATGTATTCTATAAACTGCTTGCCGATGGTCTGAATCGGATTCATCATATTGCCGCTGTCTTGAAATATCATAGAGATATCCTTGCCGCGCAGATTCAGCCAGTCTTTATTATTATAGGAAAGAAGATTTTCATCTTTAAAGGTGATGCTGCCTGCACTGACGTGTCCGCCGCTGGGCAGGCTGCCGAGTATGGCGCGTATCACCGTTGTCTTGCCGCTGCCCGATTCGCCGACGATGGAGAGGATCTCACCCTCATCGAGAGTGAAACTCACGTCCTGCACTGTCGGCTTTGCTTTGCTGCCATAGGCAATGGCGAGATTAGATATATCGAGTAACATTTATCTGGTATCGCTCCCTTGTGCTCTGCCTGCTCAGGACTGAGCGGGCTTGATCTTGCTGGTGAGCCAGTAGTAGTCGGACGGGTACATTACAACGCCGTCGAGGGACTTGTTGTAGATGATATTCGTCTGCGGATAGCCGAGGAACAGTGCTGCGCCGTCATTCAAGAGAATCTGCTGCGCCTTGATGATGAGTTCGCGGCGTTTGTCCTTGTCGAATTCTACAGAGAGCTGATCGAGCACTGCATCGTATTCAGGATTGCTGTAGCCGGAGCCGTTCTGCGGATTGTCGCCGTTGTTGTTCGTCTTCCAGTACCAAGTCAGATAGATTTCCGGGTCGCCGGTGTTTGCCGTGGTAATATTAGAAATCAAGAGATCGTATTCACCGTCGATGCCCATCTGGTCAATGAGATTGTAGTCGACGCTCTTGATCTTCACGTCAAAGCCGATTTTCTTGAGGTCAACCTGCACTGCTTCAGCGTAGAGCGGCAGTTCGGCGCGGCTGTTGTATACTACGAAGTCAACGCTGAGGGGCTTGCCGTCCTTGTCGCGGATGCCGTCGCCGTCGCTGTCTTTCCAGCCGGCTTCATCGAGCAGCTGCTGAGCGCGCTGAGGATTGTAGGCATTGGGGTCGTTGAGCTGGTCAAAGCCGTAATCCATGGAAGGCGGTACGGGTGCCTTGCCGGGGATGAAAGTGCCTTTGAGCAGCACGTTGTTGTACGTTTCACGGTCGCAGCCGCTGATGAAGGCAGCGCGGACTTTATCATCGCCGAGCACGCCTTTCTGATTGATGCGGGCGAGTACCGTGCGCAGGGAAGCGATTTCATCGATGCCGAATTTATCATTGTCGCGGAACAGGTCGATATCACCGGCCGCGATGTTGACGGCAAAGTCCACTTCGCCGGACTGCAGTGCCATAGCGCGGGTATTCGGGTCGTCGATCGAAGGGATTTCCACCGTTTCAAACGGAACTTCGCCGTCCCAGTAATTCGGGTTCTTCTGCATTACAGCTTTTTCCTTGACGAAGGATTCCACCATGTAAGGGCCGGTGCAGATAGGGCCTTCTTTCGCAAAGTCGCGCTGGCCTTCAGCCGTGGTGTCGACGATTATGAACAGCGGGTCAGCCAAGAAGCCCGGCATATTAGGCATCGGCTTGTCCGTCGTGATGATGAGGTTCTGGCCGTCAGCTTTCATTTCCGTGTATTTGAAGAAAGTAGCTGCGCGAGTGTTTTTCTCAAAAGCGCGTTGGATCGAAGCTTTTACTGCTTCAGCCGTCAGCGGATTGCCGTTGGAGAATTTCACATTGTCGCGGATTTTGAAAGTCCAAGTCAGATGGTCGTCGCTGATGCTCCAGCTTTCCGCCAAGAGAGGCTGCACATTCATCTTTTCATCGAATTTCGTCAGGCATTCACCGAGACCGTAGCGCATTACAACCCAGCCGAAATAATTCTGAGTCGGTTCGAGCGTATCGGCAAAATTCGTAACACCGAATTTGAGCGTAGTCTTATCAGCACCGTTTTCACCGCCGCAGCCGGCGATAATGCCCGCCGCCATAACACCGCATAAACCTAAGCTGATGGATTTCCACAATTTCTTCCATGACTTTTTCATAAAAGACCTCTTTCCTTGCAATAATTTATATGATATCAATAATTTAACTATTAACTAACCACTAATCACTGATCACTATCAACTAATCACTATCCACTGCTCACTCACCCTGACGCGGATCTAAAAGATCGCGCAGGCTGTCGCCCCAGAGGTTGAAGATGGCTACGACGATGAAGATCGCGGCCCCGGGATAGATCATGAGCCACGGTGCAGTCTGAATGTACTGACGGCCTTCATTGAGCATCAAGCCCCATTCCGGCGTGGGCGGCTGTGCGCCGAAGCCGAGGAAGGACAGCCCTGCGATTTCCATCATCATCGTGCCGATGTCCATCGCGCCGGTGATTACGACCATGGGGGCGATGTTCGGCAGGATGTGCCGCCATAGTATATTAAAGGTAGTCGTGCCGTTGACCTGCGCTGCGATGATAAAATCGTTGTGGCGCAGCTTGATGACGAGGCTGCGGACAAGCCGGGCGTATTTTGCCCAGCTGACGACGACGAGTGCCATGATGGTGTTGACGATGCTGCCGCCCAGGATGCCGGCGATTGCTATAGCGAGCACCACTCCGGGGAAGGAGAGCATCATATCAGCAAAGCGCATCAGCACCAGTTCCACTTTGCCGCCGAAGTAGCCTGACAGTATGCCGACGAGCGAGCCGATAGCCGCCGTCAGTATGACGAGGCACAGCGTCATGAACAGTGAAGTCTGCGTACCGTAGATTATACGGGAAAACGTATCGCGCCCCAATTTATCCGTGCCTAGTATATGTTCTGATGAAGGTGTCTGAAGCACCAGCTTCATATTGCTGTCAAACGGATCGTGCGTGGCGATGACCGGAGCCAATAGCGCGGTTAGCACTACGAGGATTACCAGCAGGCTGTAAAAAGAGAATAATTTATGCTTTTGTATGAATTCCATATCAGTTGTGTTCTCCTTTTTTCAGTCTGGGATCGAGGTAGGTGTACGACAGGTCGACGAGAAAATTGATCAGCGTGTAGACGATGGCTATCCAGAGCACGAAGCCTTCAATCAGCGGATAATCGCGCATTGTGATAGCGTAGACTGCCATCTTGCCGATGCCGGGCCAGGAAAAGACCATTTCGATTACGGCCACGCCGCCCAAGAGCCAGCCGATCGACATGCCGAGCAGTGTTATCAGCGGCAGTATGGCATTGGGCAGGATGTGCTTCCAGAGTATGACCTTTTCCGACAGGCCGCGCGCCCTAGCTCCGATTACATAATCCTGGTGCAGCTCATCGAGTATGACCGTGCGCACTTGGCGCGTGTACTTTGCCGACATCGCTATAGCGAGCGTCAGTGCAGGCAGCACCAGCCCCGATGCCGTTACCTTGGCACTAGCTATCGGGAACAAGCCCAGCTTCAGCCCGAAGACGTAGAGCAGTATCAGCCCCACCCAGAAGCTAGGCATCGATACGCCGATGAATGAAAAGATTCGCACTATGAAGTCAGGCACCTTATTGCGGTGCACCGCCGAGAAAATTCCCAGCGGAATCGAGATCAATACGACGAATACAATCGTTACCGCCGCCAATAGCAGAGTTCCGGAAAAACCTTCCAGCAATTTGTCCGTAACCGGCTTCTTGGCCGAGTAGCTCATGCCCATATCGCCCTGAACTACGCCTGCCGCCCAGTTGGCGTACTGGACGAGAAACGGCTTGTTGAGCCCCAGTTCTTCGCGCGTCTGCTCCAGTACTTCTTCCGATACAATCGTGTCTGATGCTTCTAGGATCATAGCCGCCGGATCGCCCGGTGCTAAGTATGTAAGGCAGAATGTCAAAAAGCTAACACCGATCAGCGTTACTATCATCTGCACCAGCCGATGAAGCAATCGTTTCAAATCCTCATCACTTCCCCTTAAAATAAAATTTTCAGCTCTCCATAGCAAAACGGCAAAAAGAAAACCCGTGCTGCGAAATGGCAGACGGGCGGTATATACAGGGCACAAAACTCCGTAAATAATAAAACCCTGATTCCATTGCAAAATGCAGAATCAGGGAATGTATTCACAGGCAGAGCTTGCCGCTGTAAAATCGCCTTCCCATCACTCGCAGGTTCAAGCGCAGTCGCGCTAATGGTGATTATCAAGCAGGCAGTTCTCCTGGCTCGGTGTCATCGCTCTTTCACGCCTTCCCAAAGATGAATCTCCAGTGGCATATTGTGAAATTGCTCTTCCTCACAGTGGCGGGACCGCTCCGGCATATACCGGATTCCCTATTAAGTCCGAACGGACACCTGCTCTTTAATATTCCTTTTTGTTATTAACTATGCAAGTAATAAGATATCATCACTACGAAGGCTTTGTCAATAGAAATTTTAAAATATCTTATAAGCACTTGATTCAACAGCTTCATAAAGACGAA
>CATYZV010000161.1 GCA_958415865.1 uncultured Selenomonadaceae bacterium | reverse complement strand
GAGATTGTAGCGAAACATCTAGTATAGATACATTTGTCTATATTTTTAGTAGCAGGCATTAATTATTATGCACATTCCTGAAAATTACCTCAGTCCGTCTACATGCGCTGTACTAACTGCGGCAATGGTCCCTGTATGGTATTATTCTATAAAAAAAGTCAAAGAACATCTGCCTGCCGATAAAATACCGCTCATAGGCATCAGCGCGGCATTTTCCTTTATGATGATGATGTTCAATCTGCCCATTCCCGACGGCACGACAGCCCATGCCGTCGGCGGCACATTGATCGCACTGCTGCTCGGACCGTATTCAGCCTGCATCGCAATAAGCGTAGCACTTTTAATACAGGCACTGCTGTTCGGCGACGGCGGCATTTTAGCTTTCGGTGCCAACTGCTTCAATATGGCATTTGTACTGCCTTTTACAGGTTTTTATCTCTGCCGCTTAATCAGCAAAGTTTTACCTAAAAAAGCAGCTATTTTTATCGCCGCTTACATCGCTATAAACTTGGCAGCACTCTGCGCCGCTATTGAATTCGGCATTCAGCCTCTTCTTTTCACTGATGCTGCCGGTCAGTCTCTGTACTGTCCGTATCCGTTTTGGGTATCCATACCGGCAATGGCATTTGCTCATCTGACTATAGCAGGTATTGCTGAAGGAGCATTTACGCTTGCTATCTATGAATTCATGACAAAAGTATCGCCCGGCATCATCAAAGACAGTGAAACTATAAATCTAAGCCCCGTATTCGGCCTGCTCATCACCTTGATCATTCTCTCCCCGCTCGGTCTCCTTGCCAGCGGTACGGCATGGGGCGAATGGGGTGCCGATGAAATAGCCGATGTAACTTCAGGTGGCAAAGTTCTCGGCTTTGTACCCGACCAGCTTGCCAACGGCTTTAGCTATGAAGCACTGTTCTCCGATTACGCTGTCAGCGGTTTTTCAGATGTCCTCGGCTATATTCTATCAGCAGTCATCGGAGCAACATTGCTCATCATCATCTTCAAATTGATCGGAAGTGCCTTCGGTGGAAAAACAGCCTAAACAAGATATTCCCCAATGGCTTTTATCAGAAGATGATTATGCGCCGCCTTCTGATAAAGAGGCCTTTTTGCATAAGACAATGCTGTCTATACTGGCAAAATTAACCCTCTTGCGCCAAAACACCATGAACGCCGGACAAAGCCGTTACATCAGTCCGGCGTTTAAATTATTTTTCGTTTTTTTGACAGTGCTGTTCGTAGCTTCATCAGTAAAATCGGCTTTCCCTCTTTTGGCTTTAGCTTCGATTTTAGTCTATCTAGCCTGTCAAAAGGCTTCATTTATCGCTCCTATACTAAAAACCGGAGCAGCGGCATCTGCATTTACATTCATCATCGTGCTGCCATCACTTTTGCTAGGCAATGAGCGCATATTTATTCTGCCTTTAAAAGTATTCATCACCGTATCTCTTTTAAAATGCTTTGTTCAAAATATGCCGTTTTATGAATTGAGCCGCACCATGCGAAGCTTTGGCATATCATCTGCATTCATTCTCATCTTTGAGCTGACACTGAGATACATCGTACTACTAGGACAGACAGCCTCTGAGCTTTTGATTTCCATGCGCCTGCGCTCCGTCGGGCGGAACAACGCTAAGTATTCCAGCTTAGCCTCTGTCCTGGGCACTACTTTTTTGAAATCACAACGCTATTCTCAATACACATACGATGCCATGCGCTGTCGCTGCTTTACAGGTGAATACGGCAGCCAAAGCCGTTTTCAGCTTAAGCCGATTCACTCTGTCTATGCACTTTTGATTTTTATCATGCTGATGCTCTTTTTATGCTTGGAAGGATATATATGATAGAAAATACTGCACAGCCTATAATAAAACTTTCTAATATAAATTATTCGTATGAAAATATACCTGCCCTAAAAGATATATCGCTGCAAATAAACAAAGGTGAATTTATCTTCTTCACCGGTCCCAATGGCTGCGGAAAATCCACATTGTTTCGCCTGCTCAACGGTCTTATATTCCCCGCCGGCGGCAAATATATATTCGATGGTAAAAACATCACTGAAAAAACGCTGAAAAACAGTTCTTTCTCCAAACAGTTTCATAAGCGCATCGGTTATGTATTTCAAAATCCCGGCTTGCAGCTGTTTAATCCCACAGTATACGATGAAGTAGCTTTCGGACCGCGCCAGATGAATATGAGTGAACAGCAGATAGAAGAACGCACTGCCGGACTGCTCGATTATTTAAATATCAGCCACCTGCGCGACCGCGCCCCGTATTATCTCAGCGGCGGCGAACAGAAAAAAACTGCTATAGCCGCTGTACTGGCATTAAATCCCGATGTGCTGCTCATGGACGAGCCGCTAAACGGACTGGACAGCAAATCGCGCCGCTGGATAGAGGATTTTCTACAGAGCTTTTCCGCTTCAGGCAAAACTATTTTAATCACCACGCATAAAAGCGAACTATTGCAAATGCCTCATAGCCGTACTATTCAATTCAATGAAGAACATAGCATTGCCTAAAAAATATAAGAAGCTGTGAATAAATGATCACTCATTTTTCACAGCTTCTTTTTGTATTACATCGCTATGTCAGTCTTTATGGCTGTAGAGGCACCACGGTTCTTCAGCCATGTAATCGCCGTCGTTGTAATAAGCAGCACGTGCACGGCAGCCGCCGCAGCTGCGCTTGTACTTGCACTTGCCGCAGTTGCCTTCAAATTCCATTGTACGCAGCCTGTTTAAAACAGGGCTGTTCTTCCAGATTTCATCAAACGGAGTTTCGCGCACATCGCCCAGTTCCATATTGAGATAAGCACACGGCTGCACCTTGCCGCGCGGGCTGATTATGCAGTACGATGTACCGGCGAGGCAGCCTCGCCTAAAACGCAGTTTCATGCCCATCTGATCAGCTATGCGCATGAACTGCGGTGCACACGTCGGCTTCAGTTCAATTTTGACCTGCTGCTGTTTTTTCATGATGCGCGTGATGACCGATTCGTATTCCTTGGCCCGCAGCGATTCCGCTTCGATGTTCTTGCCGCGTCCCGTGGGTACGAGAAAGAAAATATGGTGTGCCACAGCTCCTTCAGCTACGGCAAAATCAGTGATCGCTTCCAATTCATGCTGATTCCAGTCCATCACGGTCGTATGAATCTGAAAAGGCAGCCCTGCCTTGCGGCAGTTGCGCATACCCTGCACTGCACCTTCCCAGGCGTTTTTAAAGTGGCGGAACGCATTGTGCTTCGCTGCATCCATCGAGTCGAGCGATATGCCCATGCCCATTGCTCCTGCTGCTTTTAATTTCCGCGCCATTTCTTCCGTTATCAAAGTGCCGTTCGTGCCGAATACTGAGCGCAGCCCCAAGCTCGTCGCATGCTGTACAAGCTCTAGTATATCAGGGCGCATCAGCGGCTCGCCGCCGGAAAATATCATGATCTTAAAACCTGCCTTGGCGATCTGAGCCAGCATTGTCTTTGCTTCTTTTGTGCTGAGTTCTTCATCTGCTTTGCAGCCTGCATCGCGGTAGCAGTGCTCACAGAACATATTACAGGCATTCGTCGTATTCCATGAAACTATCATTTTGCACTGCCTCCCGTGATTCCGATTTCTTCATCTGTCAAGTAGCACGACGGGTCTGATTCCCAAAAATCGCCGGTACGTGCTTCAGCGCGCGTGCGGAAATTACCGTTGCAGTTGTCGAGGTATATGCACTTGCTGCAGCGTCCCTTTAAAAGCGGCTTTCTATTTTTAAGTCCCGCCATAATAGGATTGGAAGTATCGCACCATATATCGCCGAACTTGCGTTCGCGCACATTGCCGAAAGTATGGTGCTGTGTAAACTGATCGGGATGAACGTAGCCCATCGGGTCCACTTCAGCAAAGGCAATGCCGGAGCGGTTGCCGCCGTTCATGGAGATGTACTTCTTTATCTGACCTGCCAATTCATCTTTGCCTTCCGACAGAGCTTTTAAGTACATATAAACGCCGTCGCAGTGATTATCCACCGTGAGAATTTCCTTTTTCAGACCGCGTTCTTCAAAATCGCGCGTGCGGCGGATAATGATATCCATAGCGCGGCGCGATTCTGCTGCCGACACGTCCTGATCCATCATCTGGTTACCGCGTCCGGAATAAACGAGATGGTAAAAGCAGACACGGTTGATATTTTCTTCTTCGATAAAGTCAAAGATATTTTCCAGCTCTTGGATATTGTGGTGATTGATCGTAAAGCGCAGTCCCACGCGCTGATCTACAGCCACACAGTTTTTAATACCGTTCATTGCCGCTTCAAACGCGCCTTTTTTGCCGCGGAAAGCATCGTTTACTTCACGCAGCCCGTCGAGCGATATTCCCACATAGCCTACGCCGATATCTTTTATTTTTCGCGCCACTTCCGGCGTTATAAGCGTGCCGTTAGTCGACAGCGTCGGGCGCACACCTTTTTTTGCAGCATAGTCAGCCAGCTCGAAAAAGTCCGGGCGTATCAGCGGCTCACCGCCGGAAAACAGCAGTACCGGCACTTTAAAATCAGCAAGATCATCAATAAATTGCTTTGCTTCCTCAGTTGTCAGCTCATTAGCGTATTTTTTAGCATCAGAGCTCATATAACAATGGCGGCACTTCAGATTGCAGGTGCGCGTGGAATTCCACACGACCACGGGACCTGCACCGGGACGCACTCCGTTCTTCGCCTTATGCGCATCACTCGTATAGCGCAGTGTATCGCCGAAATAGTCAGTTGCGAATAACAGTTTAGTAACACTTATCAAAATAGCTCACCTATCTTCACAAAAAATCGCTGAAACAGCAGGCTATACAGCTTTTCGCATTACAAGCTGCCGAGTTTCAGCACTCCACACAAAAATATGAATCGCGTTCATTTTTTACAATACATTTATGATAGCAATATCTGAG
>CATYZV010000160.1 GCA_958415865.1 uncultured Selenomonadaceae bacterium | reverse complement strand
GGATATAGAAATTCGGTGTTACAGTTTTTATTTGCGTATATAATTAAAGCCCTAGTATATAGCACATCAGATAGTAGACTATTGCTCCGACTGCTGCGGTGCAGGGAATGGTCAGCACCCATGCCATCAGCATCTGCTGTGCCGTGCCCCAGCGGACAGCCCCTATGCGCTTGGCACTGCCTATGCCCATGATGGAGCCGGAGACGACGTGCGTCGTGCTGACGGGCAGCGAGAGCATCGTAGCGGAGAAGATGACGACAGAGGAGTTGAGGTCAGCGGCAAAGCCGGTGATGGGCTGGAGCTTGAATATCTTGCCGCCGACGGTCTTGATTATCTTCCAGCCGCCGACTGCCGTGCCGCAGGCCATAGCCGTCGCTGCGAGGATCTTGACGTAGTACGGCACTTCAAACACGTCGATGTAGCCGCCGCTCAAGAGTGCCAGCGTGATGATACCCATGGATTTCTGCGCATCGTTGGAGCCGTGTGAAAATGCCATGGTAGCAGCAGTTATTATCTGCATACGCTTGAATTTATTGTTGAGCGAGGAAGGTCTAAACCGTCCGAAGAGGAAGTAAAAGACGTTCATTATTATGAAGCCGCAGGCGATGGCTATGATGGGCGAGAGAATCAGCGACAGGACTATTTTGCCGATGCCCCAGAAGTTCAGCCCGACTGCGCCGGTGGAGACGAGAACGGCACCGATTATGCCGCCGACGAGTGCGTGCGAGGAACTGCTAGGCATGGCTATCCACCAAGTGAACAGATTCCAGACGATGGCTCCGACGAGTGCGGCTATGATGATATGCTCGTCGATATGATCTGCCGATTTGACGATGTCGCCGCCGATGGTCTTAGCTACGCCCGTGCTGTACATCGCGCCGATGAAGTTCAAGATGGCTGCCATGATTATGGCGGTACGAGGCTTTAAAGCACGGGTAGACACAGAGGTCGCTATCGCATTCGCTGTATCGTGAAAGCCGTTGATGAAGTCGAATACGAGAGCGAGAATTATTACGAGTATAATGAGCAGCTGTAGTTCATGCATATTTCATTACCACGCCTCTCACCAAGTCCGACAATTTTTCGCAGTGGTCGAGCGTATCTTCCATGTAGCTCAATACGTCTTTCCACTTTATCAGCTCGATAGGGTCCTTGACATTTTCAAACAGCTCAGCGACTTCAGTGCGGTATACGCGGTCGCCTTCGCTTTCCAGCTTGCTGACTTTGTAAGTGCAGTCGAGAATTTCTTCTTCGTGCTTGCTGACGTGGTGCAGCAGGGAAAATGCCTTGACGATTTCATCCGTTGCCTGCACGAGCAGTTCTGCTAATTTGACAGCTGCTTTGTGGTCAGGCGTTATCTTGTACATGACAGCGCGCTGTAGCGTTCCCTGCAGGAAGTCGACACCGTCGTCAAGCCCATTGGCGAGAGCGTAAATATCTTCGCGGTCGATGGGCGTGATGAAGGTCTTGTTCAATTTGTCGATGATCTTGTCATTGAGCGCGTCAGCATCGTGCTCGATTTTGACGATGTCGCTGATCTTTGCTTCGGCTGTGTTCTTGCCTGCCATTACCTCATGTATCAAAATGGCACTTTTGTGAAAATAATCGGCACTGGCTAGGAACAAATCGTAAAATTCTGTGTCTTTGTTTTTGAAGAAACTGAACATAGTCTTGCGCTGCTTAAAAAATCACCATTCACGGCATCTGATGTGATGCTCCCGGTGATTCATATCGGCAGCCTATCCTTTCTGAAAAAAATTCATCAAAAATAACGTATTTAATTAAATAATTTGCTAATCCTATCGTCTATTTTAATGTTTTATATCGGCAGGCGGCAGCAGGTGTAAAAAACACCTGCCGCCTTCTGTGCCGAATCTGTCTTACAGCCAAGATCAGATATGAAGAAATTCGCTGACTGCTTTTGCCATATCCTGTTTTTCACAGACTTTGCTGTGGATGACGGCTGCTGTCTTGAGGCGGGCAAGACCGGCAGGAATGGGGTCTTTATTTATCAGGCTCAGTTTGTCGAGCTGAGCGAATTCGTCGAGTGAGCCTACATCTTCACCGAGTGCGGAAAGCACGCTGTCATTGAATTTGTAAGGGCTGGCGGTGGACAATATGACCATCGGAACTGTATCATCGCGGTGAGCTGCTTCATAATCCTGTGCTACCTGCCAAGCTACTGCCGTATGAGTATCGGCAACGTACTTAGCGGATTTGTACAGGGCAGCAATGCAGGATTTTGTATCATCATCGTCGAGGCAGCCTGCCGAGAAGGTCTGCTGAATTGCGGCGAGCGTAGCAGCGTCAACGGTGTATCTGCCTTCATCTTTAAGCTGCTGCATCCAGCTGGCTACTTTGCTGCTGTCGCCGGTCATATGGTAGAGCAGGCGTTCCAGATTGCTGGAAATAAGGATGTCCATAGAAGGCGAAATCGTCTTGTAGAACGGGCGGTTGCGGTCGTAAGTGCCCGTTGTGAGAAAATCGGTCAGCACATTGTTAGCGTTGGAAGCGCAGATCAGGCGGTTTACAGGCAGTCCCATCAGTTTGGCATAAAAGCCGGCGAGGATGTCGCCGAAGTTACCGGTAGGAACAGTGAAATCGACCGGATAGCCGAAAGCGATAGCCTTTTCATTTACGAGATCTGCATAAGCACTGAAATAGTAGACGATCTGCGGCAGCAGGCGGCCCCAGTTTATGGAATTGGCAGAAGACAGCTGGAAACCCTTAGAAGCGAGCTGTGCATTGTAAGCAGCATCGCTGAAGATCTGCTTTACACCGTTCTGCGCATCATCGAAATTGCCTTTTACAGCCACGACGGAAACATTGCCGCCTTCCTGCGTCAGCATCTGAAGACGCTGGATTTTGCTGACACCTTCAACGGGATAGAACACGATTATCTTCGTCTGTTCCACATCTTTAAAGCCGTCGAGGGCAGCCTTGCCGGTATCGCCGGAGGTAGCGACGAGAATTACGAGTTCGTTTTTGTCGCCGAGCTTTTTGAGCGAGGTGGAAATGAACTGCGGCAGCAGCTGCAATGCCATATCTTTAAAGGCACTGGTAGGGCCGTGCCAGAGCTCGAGCAGGTAGTTATTGTCCTGGATTTTTACCGTCGGCACGATTTTATCGGTGTCGAACTTGCCGCTGCCGTAAGCATTTTCTACGCATTTAGAAACTTCATCGGCGGTGAAGTCCGTGAGGTAGAGCGAGATTACTTTTTTAGCGCGTTCCTGATACGATAAAGGCAGCAGGGATTTTATGAAGGCTTCATCTACTGCCGGTATCTGATTCGGCACGAACAAGCCGCCGTCGGAAGCGAGGCCTTTTAATATAGCGCGGGCTGCACTGACGGGAGCACCGCCGCCCCGGGTACTGATATACTCCATGTGATATTCCTCTCTTGAGCACGCAGCTCAAAGCAGCGGCAAAGAATCATGCCGCGTGTGCTCTGAGTGCGATAGCTTTTAATTAATGTTCTTCTGCAAAGAATTCGTTGTGAATAGCGTTTACGGCTTCTTTGATCTTATCGGATTTGATCAGGCAGGAAATGCTGATTTCCGAAGTGCTGATTACGTCGATGTTGATGCCGTTTTCAGACAGTGCCTTGAACATGCGGGAAGCGATGCCGGGATTGCCGAGCATGCCTGCGCCGACGATGGATACTTTGGCAACGTCTTTTTCAACGAGTACTGCTACAGCATTGAGATCGCTTGCTACTTTGTCGACGATTTCTTTTGCCTTGTTGAGGTCGTCCTCAGTCGTGGTGAATACCATATCGGTTACGTTCTTTTCCATGTTGCGGATGCTCTGAACGATCATGTCTACGTCGATGTTATTGTCAGCCAGCTTGGAGAAGATAGAGTATGCGATGCCGGGAGTATTGGGGATGCCCAGTACAGCGATTTTTGCTACATTGGTGTCGTCCGTTACACCTCTGATAATAAACTCTTTTTCTTCCATTGTATATTCCTCCCTAATGATTGTGCCAGGTTTATCGGTGAATGTAGATCTTACGTGAATCGGAATGTTGTACATCTGTCCCGTTTCCACAGAGCGCGGCTGCATAACGCCTGCGCCGAGGCGTGCCATTTCCAGCATTTCAGCATAAGTGATTTCTCTCATCTTGCGCGCGCCCTTAGCGATGCGGGGATCGGCAGAGTAAATGCCGTCTACATCAGTGTATATTTCGCATACGTCAGCCTTCATAGCACCGGCAAGTGCTACAGCGGAAGTATCAGAACCGCCGCGGCCCAGCGTTACAGGATCGCCGAGTTCATCTGCGCCCTGGAAGCCTGCCACAACGACGATATTGCCCTTGTCCAGCTCATCGAGAATTCGCTGCGGCTGAATATCCTTGATCTTGCCTTTCGTATGCACAGAGTCAGTCTTCATGCCGGCCAGCGGACCGGTCAGAGAAACTGCACTTTGTCCCAGCGTCTTAAATGCCATCGTCAGCAGGGAGATGGAAACCTGTTCGCCAGTCGTCAGCAGCATATCCATTTCGCGCGTGAACTGATACGGGTCTTTATTGATGCCCTTCGCCAGTTTTATCAGATCGTCTGTAGTATCTCCCATTGCCGATACTACGACTACGATTTTGTCATCTTGCTGCTTTTCCCTCAAAATACGTTCTGCAACAGCTTTGATTTTTTCAATGCTGCCTACAGAACTGCCACCAAATTTTTTTACAATCAGTGCCATTTTAATCCTCCTAATTTTTTATGTAGCTGTTCATACTATATATAATAGTAGATAATGGCTGCTTTTTGTTGGCAATAATCCGGCAAACCATATATAACGCTTCTAATTATAACATACAAACACCGGCAATGTATACTGACTTATAGGATATAGCGCATAAAAAAGAGCAGTCAGCTTATCAAAAATTGATAAGTCAGCTGCCTTTTTAGTATATTTGCAGAGAACTATAGTTTATTATTCAACTGGATTATAACAGCTTCGTAACTACAGTTTCTTTA